>JAQUCE010000009.1:72633-76484 GCA_028686345.1 Kiritimatiellia bacterium | reverse complement strand
CCCACCCCGAAAACAGGGTAATCATGGTGAATCTCCTGAGCCACGCGCACATGGTAGTAAGCGCTACCGGTAACACGGCTGTGAATCGCATCGTACGACAAAGTACCTATTTCGCCTTTAAACTCTTTCAGATCAAAGAGCGTCAGCGCAGCAGCGACCAGCATAAGGAGTGAAAAAACAGTGGCGACAATCTTTATCTGCGCCCCTCTTGAAACACGTTTCCAGACAAAGAGCATCAGATAAAGGCCAAGGAGCAGGAAGACCAGCAATGAGAGCAGTATGGCGGCGCGCGAGAGTGTTGCCAGCGCTGCTATGAAATTCAGCGCCATTGGAGCAAACATCCTGTGTTTAATGAAAAAATTTCTCCCCGACTGGGCAATCGCGACTGTTTCACTCTGCATAAACAGGGTGGCCTCATACATCCATAATCCAGCTGAAATGGCAAAGACAAGGGTGAAAAACGCGCCCGCGAAATTAGGATAGCCAAAGGTGGAGAAAAACTGCGACTTCAGCGGGACAAACCACAGCAACTCCTTGGTTTCGGTAATCACCTGGGCAAAGCCAATGGCTGCCAGGAGCGCTCCATTCCAGCAAATCAGCTCCAGCAGCAGCCTTTTGCCGCGCTTCAATAATCCGTGACGGGCAGAGAGCGCCGCGATCAGTGCGGGGGGAAACCACAGAAGCAGAACCGCATGGGAATCCGGCACGGTGCAGAATGGCAGCCAGGCAATCGGCGGCCGCGCATTCACCCAGCGCCCCGCGGCCTCATCAAAAACCGGGGGTGGCGCGACATTGAACAGAGGGATGATCAGCAGCGCCAATAAAAGCAGAGAGATGTAAACCAGCGGATCACGCCGCAGAGTGCGCCAGACCCGTTCACGTGCGTCCATCAGGGTCTCGGTGCTTTTGGCCTGTGGAAAAACGATCAGGAACTGCAGCGCGAGCGCGGCCAGCCACGGAATCGCAGGCACCAACAGCTCAGCGCGCGTACCACCCTGAATCCAGCTGAAGGCCAGCACCAGTGCCAGCACATGCAGCACAAGAACATTACGTACAAACCAATTCATAGGGAGTTCCTTTATTGCGACCTTATTGCGACCACAGAGTGGTCGCAATAACGAGATTAAAAGAGGCAGGAGGTGCTTACGACGCACCTGCCGCTTGCCGTTTGCCAGCCACCAGCCACTGGCCACTAGCCACTTCTTTCCTCATTCAACTTACACTCAGAGATGTAGGATGCGAGTGCATCGAGCCAGTGTGGCATGGGAGCAATTCCGGCCAAACGCAAAACCCTGTTATCAAGCCGTGAGTTGGCAGGACGCGGCGCGGGGCGTGGGAACTCAAGGGTTGAACAGGGTTTCAACTCTCGTTTGAGGTTGTATGCCTTGAAAATCGCCACTGCAAATTCATACCAGGTGGCCTCACCTTCGCATGAACCGTGGATTACGCCGGGAATTGGATGGAGGATCAGGCGCGTGATCAAACTGGCCAGAGCGTCGGTGGAGGTGGGGTTGCCACACTGGTCATGCACCACCTTGAGAGCCGGACCTGCCTGGCTGCCGAGCTTCAGCATGGTGTGCAGAAAACTGGGCCCGCTCGCACCATAAAGCCAGGCAGTGCGGACAATGGTGTGGTCCGGGCAGTGGGCCCGCACAGCTGTCTCGCCAGCCAGCTTGCTGATTCCATAGACGCTCCGAGGCGCGGGGGTGTCAAATTCGTGGTAAGCGTGTGCGGCACTGCCATCAAAGACATAGTCGGTTGAGAGTGCGATCAAGCGCGCATTGATGCGACCAGCGGCAGCGGCCACGATGGCGCTGCCCAGAGCGTTGACCCGCATGGCGGTATCGGGATCAGCCTCACAGCCGTCCACGTTCGTCGCAGCCGCGGTGTGCACAACCAGGTCGGGGACAAAGCGTTGCATCACGCCATCCACCTTGGCTGGATCCGTGATATCCAGCTCCGGCAGGTCTGTGGCAAGGAGCTCGTGCTGGTGCAGGTGTTGCTGCAGGGTTGTGCCGAGCATGCCGCGGGCGCCTGTGATGAGGATTTTCATAAGATTATTGCGACCACTTTTGCGACCATTTATTGCGACCACTCAGTGGTCGCAATCAGGAGGGTAAAAAAGGCGGCGGTTAAGGCGGCAGTAGGTTGCAGGTTGAAACTTCCAACCGCTTCAACCTTCAACCGCTTCAACCTTCTAATAACGATAGTGCTCGGACTTATAGGGTCCTTCGACGGGAACGCTGATGTAATCGGCCTGCTCCTGGGTGAGCGTTGTGAGTTTGGCGCCGAGCTGTGCCAGGTGCAGGCGGGCAACCTCTTCGTCCAGCTCCTTTGGCAGGCGGTAGACATCGATCTCGAGCTTCTCCTGCCACAGTTTAATCTGGGCCAGAACCTGGTTGGTGAAGCTACTGGACATCACAAAACTGGGGTGGCCGGTGGCGCAACCCAGGTTGACCAGGCGCCCCTCAGCCAGCAGATAGATGCTATGCCCATCAGGGAAGGTAAACTTATCAACCTGCGGTTTGATATTATCGTGCTTGATCCCCGGCCAGGCGCGCAGGGGTGCTACCTGAATCTCGTTATCAAAGTGGCCGATGTTGCAGACAATCGCCTGATCGCGCATCTTGCTCATGTGCTCGGCTGTGATCACATCGCGATTGCCGGTGGTGGTCACATAGATATTCGCGTGCGGCAAAGCCTCCTCGATGGTGGTGACCTTATAGCCAGCCATGCAGGCCTGCAGGGCACAGATCGGATCAACCTCAGAGACCCAGACCTGGGCCTTGTGCTCCTTGAGGGCCTCGGCTGAGCCTTTGCCCACATCACCATAGCCACAGACAAATCCCACCTTGCCAGCGATCATCACATCCATGGCGCGTTTGATGCCATCCACCAGAGATTCGCGGCAGCCGTAGATATTGTCGAATTTTGATTTGGTCACTGAGTCGTTGACGTTGATGGCCGGCACCAGCAGCTTGTTTTCCGCTGCCAGCTGATACAAACGGTGGACACCGGTGGTGGTCTCCTCGGAGACACCTTTCCAGCGCTCCACCGCGCCGGTAAAGAAGCCGGGGGAGTCGCGCAGCACGCATTTGATCAGCGCATTGAAGACCTGCATCTCTTCGCTATCAGCGGGCTGTTCCAGGAACGCGGGATCGCCTGTTTCAGCTTCGTAGCCCTTGTGTAGGAAGAGGGTGGCATCGCCGCCGTCATCCACGATCAGGTCAGGGCCGCCGCCATCGTCCCAGGTCAGCGCCTGCTTGGTGCACCACCAGTACTCCTCCAGGGTCTCGCCCTTCCAGGCAAAGACCGGGACCCCCGAGGCGGCAATTGCGGCGGCTGCGTGGTCCTGGGTGGAAAAGATGTTACAGGAGCACCAGCGCACATCCGCGCCAAGCTCGACCAGGGTTTCGATTAAGACCGCGGTCTCGATTGTCATGTGCAGGCTGCCCATAATGCGGGCGCCCTGCAGCGGCTTTGCAGCTCCGTATTTGGTGCGAGTTGCCATCAGTCCGGGCATCTCTTTTTCGGCGATTTCGATTGATTTGCGGCCCCAGCCGGCTAGGGCGATGTCTTTGATTTTGTAGTTCATTTGAAAATTCCTTGGTTACTGCAACCACATAGTGGTTGCAGAGACGAGGTTAAAAGCCTTGGGAGCGGCTGTTGAGTGAAAGTTAAGAGGGGTTACTGCAACCACAAAGTGGTTGCAGCAGGAGGTTAAAAGCCGTGGGAGCAAAAAACGTGAAACCAGCGGCGCAGCCGCGGTCAAACCAGCGGCGCAGCCGCGGTCAAACCAGCGGCGCAGCCGCGGTCAAACCAGCGGCGCAGCCGCGGTCAAACCAGCGGCG
>JAQUCE010000009.1:0-72533 GCA_028686345.1 Kiritimatiellia bacterium | reverse complement strand
AAACCAGCGGCGCAGCCGCGGTCAAACCAGCGGCGCAGCCGCGGTCAAACCAGCGGCGCAGCCGCGGTCAAACCAGCGGCGCAGCCGCGGTCAAACCAGCGGCGGTGCGCAGGGCGTCAACGCGGTCGGTTACTTCCCAGGGGAAGCCATCGCGGCCAAAGTGGCCGTAGTTGGCGCTCTTGCGGTATGACCATAGTTTCGGCGTTTTCAGCCCCAGATCCTTGATCAGCATACCTGGCCGGAAATCAAAGATCTCCTGTGACATTAAGATCTGCTCGATTTTCTGTTCTGAAACTTTACCGGTGCCGTAGGTGCTGACATTGATGCTCATGGGTTTGGCCACGCCAATTGCGTAGGCTACCTGAATCTCGCACTTCTCGGCCAGCCCAGCTGCCACAATATTCTTGGCCACATAGCGGCAGTAGTAGGCTGCTGATCTGTCAACCTTGGAGGGGTCTTTGCCTGAAAATGCGCCGCCGCCGTGCGAGCCGACACCGCCGTAGGTATCGACAATGATTTTGCGCCCGGTCAAGCCGGAGTCCCCGCAGGGGCCGCCAATCACAAAACGCCCGGTGGGATTGATGAAAAACTCAGTCTTGTTTGTCAGGAGCTTAGTCTCAGCCAGGTAGGCGCGCGCGTTCTCCTCCAGCTCCTTACGAATCTTTTCAATTGGGACATCGCGGGTCTGGTGTGAGATCACCACAGCGGTGAGCTCTTTGGCGACGCCATGCTCATGCATGACGCTGACCTGGGATTTCGAGTCAGGGCGAAGGTAGGTCAGCTCGCCATTTTTGCGTAGAGCGGTAAAAAACTGCAGCAGGCCGTGGGCATAAACGATCGGCGCGGGCATCAGTTCCGGGGTTGCGTTGGAGGCATAGCCAAACATCATGCCCTGATCGCCGGCGCCCTGGCTGGCAACATCCATGCGGTTGACACCTTGCGCAATGTCAACTGACTGTCCATGCAAGCCATTGAGATAGTTGAAGGTATCAAAGCTGAAACCCTCAGCCGGAGCATCGTAACCGATATCCTTGACCACGTCACGCGCGATCGCCCTGGGATTAATCGCGTCCCAGTTAGCGCATGTGATCTCCCCCAGGTTGACAACCAGATTAGAGCCCACCGCTGTTTCGCAGGCAACATGCGCATCAGGATCATGCGCTAAACACGCATCCAAAATCGCATCCGAGATCTGGTCGCACACCTTATCAGGGTGCCCCTCTGAAACTGACTCTGAGGTAAAGACATGACGACTCGCTAATTTACTCATTTTTATTCCCTTGTTTTGTCCCAATTATTCATAATTGGCCGAAATTTTGCAGACTCCGTCCCCGCAAACTATGCAGATTTTTCAATCTGTATGGTTTGTAAACGATTAACTATCAAGTGCTTATACATTGATTCGATGACATTGGAGAAATACCAAGCTGTCATGCGGAAATTGTTTTTTATATTAACACATCCGAGTTGCGCAAGCAACATCCATACTAAAAAAAGATGGGTTATTGCGACCTTATTGCGACCACAGAGTGGTTGCAGTTTTTTGACATGGTGACCTGGTGACTCGGTGACATGGTAAAGCGGGATGCGGGGACGCGGGATGCGGAGGGCGCCTTTTCAGCAAAAACAATCTCCACGGGGCGTGCCCCGTGGAGAGCGTTCAATAATTTCAGCCGGCGCGCATAGCCAGCTCTGTGAGGGATTCAATCCAGCTGTTTTCAGCTCTGATGGAAAGCCTCGTCAAGCTGGGCCTGCGCATCGATCTGCAGGGCGTTCATCTCCTCCTCGCTGATCGGTTCAGCTTGGGGCACGAGTTTCACATGGCGATGCAGCGGGAAGCCGGTGCCGCCCGGAATCAAGTGTCCGAGGATCACATTCTCCTTGAACCCGCGCAGTTCATCCACGCGGCCCATGGTGGCAGCGTCGGTCAGCACCCGGGTTGTGTCCTGGAATGAGGCGGCTGAGATAAAGCTATCTGTCTCAAGCGAGGCCTTGGTGATACCCAGCAGGGCGGGCTGCGCCTCGGCCGGACGTTTACCCTCTTGCAGGATCGTATCATTGACTTCAAGGAACTTCTGGCGTGAGACCTGTTCACCCCACAGGAAATCAGTATCGCCCGGATTAGTGATGCGCACTTTGCGCAGCATCTGGCTGACAATGATCTCGATATGTTTGTCGTTGATCTCCACCCCTTGCAGGCGATAAACCTGCTGCACTTCATTCACCAGATAGTGCTGCAGCTCCTGGGGTCCGCAGACATCCAGAATTTCCTGGGGCACAACCGGACCTTCGGTCAATTGCTGGCCCTTCTTGACGCGGTCACCCTTAAATACAACCACCTGTTTTCCGATGGGGATCAGATGCTCCTGGTCATGGCCGGTCAGCTCATCGCGGACGATCAAGCAACGTTTGCCACGTACGTTAGGGGCAAAGTCGATCACGCCCTCAATCCGTGAGATATCGGCAGGGTCCTTGGGCTGGCGCGCCTCGAACAGCTCAACCACGCGCGGCAGACCGCCGGTGATATCGCGGGTTTTCGCCTCTTTCCGGGGTGTTTTGGCCAGCAAGGTTCCCGGGGTCACTCTGGACTTCTCTTTTACCATCACAATCGCGCCTGAGGGAATGTGATAAAAGCCGAGGATCTCTTTAGTCTTGGGATCAGTGATGATGATCTGCGGGTGGAGATTCTCTTTAGTTTCCAGAACAAGCTTCGAGGTTGTGCCGGATGTAGCATCATGCACTGTACGCACCGAGACATCCTCTTCAAAGTCCTGGAAGGTGATGACACCGGTGTTCTCTGCCAGAATCGGCAGTGAATGCGGATCCCACATAGCGATCTTCTGCCCGGATTTGACGGCGGAGCCATCTTCGGCCAGCAGGACCGTGCCGGTCTGCAACACGTAGGTGTCGATCTCAGTGCCCTTGGCATCAACAATTTCAATGGTACCATGTTTGTTTGTAACAACAATATGACCATCATCATTGCGAACTGTGCGGCACTCCACCAGCTTGATAAAGCCGCTGTTTTTAATCACAATCTCCGGAACCTTGGTCAGTGTGGATGCGGTACCGCCAATATGGAAGGTACGCATGGTCAACTGAGTGCCAGGCTCACCGATCGACTGGGCCGCAATAATACCGACAGCGGTGCCGATCTCAACATCTTTTCCGGTGGAGAGGTCGCGTCCGTAGCACTTGGCGCACATGCCATGCACGGCATCGCAGGTCAAGCCGCTGCGGATCCAGATGTTTTCCACCTCGGCTGCGTCAATGGCCTTGCAGTAAGCCTCATTGATCTCCGCATTGGCCGGGACGATGATGGAGTTAGTGGTTGGGTCAAGAACATCATAGAGCGCGGTGCGTCCGAGAATACGCGACTTCAGCTCAACCAGAACCTCATCGCCCTCCTCAATGGCGGCGACCTCAATTCCGTTGACTGTGTTACAGTCCTGGGTGGTGATGATCACATCCTGTGAGACATCCACCAGTTTACGTGTAAGATAACCGGCATCCGCTGTTTTCAATGCTGTGTCAGCCAGGCCCTTACGGGCACCGTGCGTTGAAATAAAGTACTCCAGAACACTGAGTCCCTCGCGGAACGAGGCAGTAATCGGGCGTTCAATAATCTCACCGGAGGGATTAGCCATCAGGCCGCGCATACCAGCCAGCTGACGAATCTGCAGTTTAGAGCCGCGGGCCTTGGAGTCAACCATCATGAAAACCGGGTTGGTCTCGGTCGGGTTCGGGTTTTCCGCGGTTACATTACGGTCAATCGTAAGATAAAGCTCATCAGAGATTTTTTCTGTTGCGGCTGTCCAAATGTCGACGATCTTATTGTGGCGTTCGCCATCGGTGATCACACCCATCTGGAACTGCTCCTCAACCTCACTCACCGCCACGTAGGCCTGCTTAATGATTGCATCCTTGTTTTTGGGGCGAATCATGTCTTTCAGACCCATGGAGACACCGGCCATACAGGCATGTTTAAAGCCCAGTGATTTCAGTTTATCGAGGGCCTCAACCGTGATCTTATGGCCTGCCACCTGGTGGCAGTGCAGGATCAGATCACCCAGGGTACCCTTTTGGATCTTGCGGTTGACGAATCCCAGCTCATCCGGCCAGAGCGCATTGAAAATGACCCGTCCGGCTGTTGTTTCAATCGTGCGAGGCTCGGAATCGCCATAACGTCTGTCGATTGTGCCAAAGTCCGGGTTACGGTAGCAGATACGGGTATGGTAATGAATGGCGCCCTCAGCTAGAGCCAGTTCGACCTCGGCGGAGTCATTGAACAGCGGCAGCCGCTGCTCTTCATTACGCGCCCCGCCAATCTCAACACCGGCCTGCTTGTCCGGCTGACTTAGAATGGTCAGGTAGTAGATGCCCAGTGCGATATCCTGGGTTGGAGTCATGATAGACTTGCCGGAGGCAGGCGAGAAGATGGAGTTGGAGGACATCATCAGCAGACGGCTCTCCAACTGCGCTTCAACTGAGAGCGGCACGTGGACTGCCATCTGGTCGCCGTCAAAGTCGGCGTTAAAGGCAGTACAAACCATTGGGTGAATGCGAATCGCCTCACCCTCAATCAGGACCGGCTCAAAGCTCTGGATCGACAAACGATGCAGGGTAGGCGCGCGGTTCAGCATCACGGTTTTATTTTTCGTGACCTCTTCCAGGATATCCCAGACCTGCTCATCATGGCGCTCAATCAGCTTACGTGCGGTGCGCACTGTATGGCAGATGCCCTTCTCCTTCAAACGGCGGATGATGAAAGGCTCGAACAGCGTCAGCGCCATTTTTTTCGGCAATCCGCACTGCGTGAGTTTCAACTCCGGGCCAACCACAATCACCGAGCGCCCGGAGTAGTCCACGCGCTTGCCGAGCAGGTTCTGGCGGAAGCGTCCGCCCTTGCCCTTGAGCATATCGCTGAGCGATTTCAGCGGGCGGTTACCGGCGCCGGAGACGGCGCGGCCATGGCGTCCATTGTCAAACACCGCGTCCACGGCTTCCTGCAGCATGCGCTTCTCATTACGGATAATCACATCCGGTGTCTTGAGCGCCAGCAGGTTTTTCAAGCGGTTATTGCGGTTAATCACGCGACGGTAGAGATCGTTCAGATCCGAGGTGGCAAAACGTCCGCCTTCGAGCGGGACCAACGGGCGCAGCTCGGGCGGGATAACCGGGAGACAGTCCAGAATCATCCACTCCGGGCGGGAGGCACTGACGCGGAAACCATCGGCGATTTTCATGCGCTTGGTGATTTTCTTACGTGTCTGCTTGCTGCGTGTATTCTCGATCTGCACCTCAAGATCCTGCATCAGGGCCTCGAGATTAATCAAACTCAACGCCTCGCGCACTGCCTTGGCTCCCATGAACGCCTCAAAGGACTCGCCATACTTCTCCAGTGCCTCGTAGTACTCGGCCTCAGAGAGCAACTGCATGTACTTGAGCGGCGTATCGCCGGGATTGAGCACCATATAGTCCTCGTAGTAGAGCACACGCTCCAGCTCGCTGGCGGTTTTATCCAGCACCAGGCCAATGCGGCTGGGGCTGCACTTGAAAAACCAGATATGCGAAACCGGCACAGCCAACTCAATGTGGCCCATACGCTGACGGCGGACGCGCGAGACAGTCACCTCCACGCCACAGCGGTCGCAGACAACGCCCTTGTGCTTGATGCGTTTATACTTGCCGCAGGCGCACTCCCAGTCGCGTGTTGGACCGAAGATCCGTTCACAGAACAGACCATCGCGTTCCGGGCGATAGGTACGATAGTTAATTGTCTCGGGGTTACGGACCTCGCCGTGACTCCACGATCGGATAATTTCGGGTGACGCAAGCGTAATACTTACCGCATCATAGTGCGCACCTGCGTCAAAAACACCGCCAAACATCTCTCTTGCTGCATAAGGATTCATTGAGAACCTCCTGAAACTTGTTCGCCTTAAACTGAAGTAAAATCGGCAATCGGCGAAGCCGTCTCACCGCCAAGCAATTTCATATCCAGGCACAAACCGCGCAGTTCGTGCATGAGTACGGAGAATGACTCCGGCATGCCTGCGTCCAGTGTGTTCTGGCCTTTGACGATCGCCTCGTAAATTCGTGTGCGTCCGCCGACATCGTCTGACTTCACGGTCAGCAACTCCTGTAGCGCGTAAGCTACACCGTACGCCTCAAGCGCCCAGACCTCCATTTCGCCCATGCGCTGTCCACCATACTGGGCTTTACCGCCCAGCGGCTGCTGCGTCACAAGTGAATACGGTCCGGTTGCGCGGGCGTGAATCTTATCGGTCACCAAATGGTGCAGTTTGAGCATATAGATTTGCCCGACAACCACGCGCTGATCAAACTGTTCGCCGGTCCGTCCATCGTACAGGAGGGTCTTACCATCCTGGATCAGCCAGGCATTGCCACCGATCTCTTTCTCCTGCACTGCGTGCGCCTCGGTCAGGAGCGCGTCAATTTCCGCCTCTTTAGCGCCGTTGAACACCGGTGTGGCGCACTGGAAGCCCAGCACCTTGCAGGCTGCCCCGAGATAGGTCTCAAAGAGCTGCCCCAGGTTCATGCGGGAGGGGACGCCGAGCGGATTCAAAACAATATCCACGGGGGTGCCGTCCGGCAGAAAGGGCATATCGCAGTCGGGAACCACCTTTGCGACAACGCCTTTGTTACCGTGGCGGCCAGCCAGCTTATCCCCCACCGAGAGGTTTTTCTTCTCCGCGATATAGACACGAACCTGTTTAATAACGCTGCCCTCGTCTTCGATTCCGCCAAACTCCTCGCCGAGCGGATCATCGCTTTCCTCGCTCTCCAGCTCATCGAAGCGCGACTGGAAGCTGTCGATAATCTCCTGGATCTTCTGCTGCACAGGGCTGCTTTCGATATAGACTGTATCGTGGTTCTTGGCCAGTTTCGCCAGAAGCGTCTTGGTGATCTTGCGGTTGGCGGGGATGATCATCTGCTCGGTCTCCGAGTTGATCACATCCAGCGGGATTTTTTCTCCCAGCAGAATATTACTCAGGGCGGTTGTCAGCTCATCTTCAAGCCCGACGCGTTTCTTTTTGCGTTCAGCTTCAACATCGCGCACCTCTTTCTTTTCAGTCTCAGGCACTCCCAGCGAGAGGAAGGGGCGGCGCACATCCTGCTGCGATGTGACTTTAACATCCATCACCGTGCCGTAAAGGCCACTCGGGACTGTGAGCGAGGTGTCGCGCACATCCGCGGCCTTTTCGCCGAAAATCGCGCGCAGCAAGCGCTCCTCGGGCGCCAGTTCGGTCTCGCTCTTGGGTGTAATTTTACCGACCAGGATATCCCCGGGCCTGACCTCAGCGCCAATCCGGATCACACCATCGCTGCCAAGGTTTTTGAGAGCCTCCTCGCCCACGTTAGGAATGTCGCGCGTGATCTCCTCTGGTCCAAGCTTGGTGTCGCGGGCACCCACATCAAAGTCCTGAATATGGATGGATGTGAAGACATCATCGCGCACAATACGCTCACTGACCAGAATCGCGTCCTCAAAGTTATAACCGCGCCACGGCATGAAAGCCACCAGCAGGTTCTTGCCGAGTGCCAGCTCTCCGTTCTGGGTTGCCGGGCCGTCAGCCAGCACATCACCTTTTTTCACCTTCTGGCCGAACGTCACGATTGGCTTTTGGTTGAAGCAGGTTCCCGCATTGCACCGGCGGAATTTCTGCAGGTCATAGCGCCAGATGCCTTTAAGGTTTTCATTCTTCTTGGGCTTGCCGGTTGGCACCGCGCCGTCGGGCGTCACGATAATCTTATCAGCGGAAACATAAGCGACCACACCATCATCGTCTGAGCGCACGGTGACACGCGAATCGCGTGCTGCCAGAGATTCGAGTCCGGTTGCCACCAACGGGCTCTCAGTGCGCAGCAGCGGCACTGCCTGGCGCATCATGTTAGCACCCATCAGCGCCCGGTTGGCATCATCATGCTCCAGAAAGGGAATCAACCCGGCGGCAATGGAGATCACCTGCATGGGTGAGACATCCATGTACTGAACCCGCTCGCGGTCAATGTCCTCAAACTCTGTCTCATAACGGCAGGTAACACGCTCATTGACAAAGCGACCATCCGCGCCCACCACTGAGTTGGCCTGGGCAATGACATATTTCTCCTCCTGGTCAGCTGACATATAGACCACTTCATCGGTGACTTTGCTGTTTTTGACAACCCGGTAGGGACTCTCAATAAAGCCGAACTCATTGATGCGGGCGTAGATGCCTAGCGACGAGATCAATCCGATGTTCGGGCCTTCCGGCGTTTCAATCGGGCAGATGCGTCCATAATGGGAGGGGTGAACGTCGCGCACCTCGAAGCCGGCGCGCTCACGGCTCAAGCCGCCAGGTCCGAGTGCTGAGAGGCGGCGCTTGTGGGCCAGGCCGCTCAACGGGTTGGTCTGATCCATAAACTGGCTCAGCTGGCTGCGTCCAAAGAAATCCTGAACCACCGCTGAAAGTGATTTACTGTTGACCAGGCGTGCGGGGGCGAGCACTCCATTGGCAGGATCATGCAGTGTCATACGCTCACGGATCAGGCGCTCGGTGCGGGCCAGGCCCACGCGGCACTGATTCTCCAGCAGCTCACCAGAGGTCCGTATGCGGCGACTGCCCAGATGGTCAATGTCGTCCACCGTCTCTTCACCCACGTAGATGCGCAGCAGCAGGCGGATAGCCTCGATCACATCAATGGCGCTCTCATGCAGCACGCGCATCTCATCCGAGACCTTACCCTGCAAGCCCAGCTTCTGGTTGATCTTGTGCCGTCCAACCTTACCCAGATCATAGCGGCGCGGATCAAAGAAAAGCCGCTTCAGCAGTGCCTTGGCATTGGAGGGTGTGGCAGGATCACCGGGGCGCAAGATCTTGTAGATACTGATCAAAGCGTCATCTTCCGAGTGAATGCCGTCATTATTATCTTCGCGCAGGGTCTTGATCAGCGTACCCTCGTCAATCGAGACATCCACAACTTCAATCCGTTCATAGCCAACCGCCCCGATCTGCTCCAGCAGCGCTGGGGTGATGGGGTCATAGCGCCGGGCGAGAACTGTCTGGGATTCGACATCCACCAGATCATCCTTCATGACCAGGGTCTCAAGCACCTCCGGGTCATAGGTGCTGTTCACAGGCAGCAGTTTGAAGGTGTAAAAGAGATTCAGGATCTCTTCGTCCGTACCATACCCGAGCGCGCGCAGAAAGGTGGTTGCATAAAATTTACGGCGGCGGCGGCGGCGATCCATATAGATCCACATCAGATCGCTGGAGTCAAACTGGATCTCGATCCAGGAGCCGCGGTCAGGGATAATGCGCACAGAGTAGAGAATCGAGCCATTGGGATGGTTGGCTTTCTCGGAGCAGATGCCGGGAGATCTGTGCAATTGGGAGACGATCACGCGCTCAGCACCATTGATGACAAAGGCGCCATCCTTGGTCATCAGCGGCATTTCGCCCATGAACACATCCTCTTCGCGCACCTCATCGCCATCTTTCAGGCGGAATGTCGCATGCAGCGGAGCAGCGTAGGTGTTGCCGTCAGCCATTGCCTCAAGGTCAGTGGACTTAGGCTCCCCCATGTCATACTTCACGAAATCCAAGGTATAGCGGCCGTCGTAACTGTCAATTGGGAAGACCTCCTGGAAGATTGTCTGGAGCCCTTTTTTCTGACGTTTTCCCGGTGCTGTGTTCAGCTGCAGAAAATCTTCATACGACTTTGTCTGAATATCAATCAGATCTGGCGGCTGAATAACTGCCTTCAGCGTGCCGAAATTTTTGCGGTCAACCATTGCTTACCTCAGGTTGGATGTTTTAAAGGGAGCCGCAGCGTGACACAACACGTCAGAGTTCTGACTCTGTTCCCATCCAGATTGCTCGATTAACGCTTTAAGACCGGTTATGAATGTGAGTGTGGTAAGCAGCCACTATGATAATCCAATTCACACTTCGGCGGTGACAATCGAGCGCTCCTTCAGATACGATACTGATCGTTCCTGCGCGACTAAACTAATTTAATGACCAACGATTTTTAACCGTGTTAAACGGAGGTTAAGAGCTGCCCGGGTCATCACTCGGGCAGCTCCCACCTTTACGACTGGAGCGAAAAATTTACTTAATTTCAACTTTGGCGCCGGCCTTCTCAAGCTGCTCTTTCAGCTTGTCAGCCTCATCCTTGGCGCAGGCTTCTTTGACAACCTTAGGAGCGGCTTCAACCAGATCTTTCGCATCCTTCAGGCCCAGGCCTGTGATCGCGCGGACCTCTTTAATTACCGCAATCTTGTTGGCGCCGAAGTTTTCCAGGACAACGTCGAACTCAGTCTGCTCTTCGACAGGCGCTTCGCTGGCAGCCGGAGCAGCCATAGCGGCCATTGGCGCAGCGGCGGATACGCCCCATTTGTCCTCCAGAGTCTTAACCAACTCTGAAATTTCAAGAACGGTCAAACCGCTCAAAAACTCAACCACCTGATCTTTAGTGATATCACTCATTTTTTTTATTCCTTTTTCATGGTGCAACCGCGCGTGTTATATCACGCGAGGAGACTCCGCCGAGGGTGCCGGCCTGAGCCGGCAGAGGTTTCAACACCCGTCAAAACCGATCTCAGCGGATTTTACGACACTTTATGCCGCAGATTCTTTCTTCTCTTCATACGCTTTCAGCGCATAAAGCACATTCAACATCGGCGCATTCATCACGCGCACCAGGCTTGTGGCAGGCGCCAGCATTGTGCCAAGCAGCATGGCGCGCATAATGTCCTTGGAGGGCAGCTTAGAAAGCGCAACCACATCGTCGGCATCCAGCACCTTGTGCTCCAGGCTGGCGCCCTTGACCTCAGCAGAGCTGCCTTTAACAAAGGCAACCAGCAACTTGGCAACCTCTGCCACGTCACCTTTTCCGGTCACAACCGCTGTCTGGCCGCTCAACAGGGCACTCACATCATCCCATTTCAGCATTTCAGCTGTTTTGGAGAGATAGCTGTTTTTAACCACCATCAAGCGGGTATCAACACTCTGCAACTCTTTACGCAGCGCGTTCAGCTGTTCAACTTTCAGGCCGCCGTAATTGAGTATAAAACAGTAGTCCGACCCTTTAACCCGGTCAATCACTTCATCCAGTATGGAAATCTTCTCAGTTCTCATTCTTACTCTCCTCAGTCTTTCACCAGCACGGAAACACCCACACCCATGGTTGAGCTTATCGTTAATGAGCGCACAAATGTGCCCTTGGCGCTGGCAGGGCGTTCGGCATTGACAGCCGCAACAATCGTATTGATGTTGCCGACCAGCTTCTCCTCGTCAAATGAGCACTTGCCGCTGAGCACGCACACATTGCCGGTGCGATCCATACGGAAATCAACTTTACCGCCTTTGGCAGCCAGAACAGCAGCTGCCGTGTCATCAGTCACAGTGCCTGTTTTGGGATTCGGCATCAAACCGCGCGGGCCCAGAACGCGCGCAATCTTGCGCACCTCTTTCATGGCGTCGGTGGTTGCGATCGCGACATCAAAATCGGTCCAGCCCTCTTTGATCCTTTCGATCAGATCCTCGTAGCCCACTGCATCGGCGCCGGCCTCGCGCGCCTGGTCAGCGTGTTCGCCGATCGCGAAAACCACGACGCGAATATTTTTGCCTGTACCGTGGGGCAGCGTGACTGTGCCGCGCACGGCCTGGTCAGACTTCTTGGGATCAACACCCAGATGCAATGCAACCTCAACGGTTTCATCAAATTTAGCGTTCGCATTGTTTTTAACAAATGTGACCGCCTCTTCCAGAGACACCAGACCAACAGGGGCCTTCTTTTTGGCGTCATTATAGCGTTTACCATGTTTTGCCATACTTCAGTTCCCTCCCTTAATCTATGATATCAATGCCCATGTTGCGCGCTGTGCCCTCGATCATCCGCACAGCGGCATCCTCGGTAGTGGCATTCAGATCAGCCATCTTCATAGCAACGATCTCGCGAACCTGCTCGCGTGTCACTTTGCCGACCTTATCACGGTTGGGAACTCCGGAGCCTTTGGCAAGACCCGCGGCTTTTTTCAGCAACGCTGAGGCCGGAGAGCTTTTAAAAACCAAAGAGAAACTGCGATCCGCATACACAGTGATGACAACCGGTATGATTAAACCGGCTTTCTCCTGCGTCTTGGCGTTGAACTCCTTACAGAACATCATGATGTTCACGCCTGCGGCACCTAATGCAGGACCCACCGGAGGTGCTGGATTCGCCGCGCCTGCGGGAATCTGCAACTTGATGGTGCCTGTGACTTTCTTAGCCATAATTACACCTAACTTTTTCTGCGTCACTCTCCCGGCATCCCACCCGGTACAAACGAGTTAACATTTTAAAACTGGCAGCCCGCCGACCAGCAGCGGACAAACTCCAGCAGTGGCTCACGACTCTTCGTTATCAGCGCGCTCAACCTGCCAGTATTCCAGTTCCACCGGGGCGGAACGTCCAAAGATCGCTACAGAGACCTTTAACTTACCCCGATCAGGATCCACTTCATCAACGGTTCCGGCGAAACTCATAAACGGACCATCAATGATTTTAACGGATTCGCCCGGCTCATAAATAACCTTGGGCTTAACTTTCTCTTCTTTCTCAGCCGTCTGGTTGAGAATATCATCAACCTCTTTGTCTGCAAGCGGCCTCGGACGATCACCGCCGATAAAGCCTATAACACCCGGCGTCTCTTTTAAAAAACGCCACGTTGGTTCAATCACCTCACGGTTCTCTTGGTAAAGAGCGAGATTAATCAAGACATACCCAGGGAAAAATTTGCGGGTGATGGTGGTCTTTTTACCGTTTTTGACCTCGGAAACCTTTTCGGTCGGTATCATAACCTCCCCAATGTAGTTCCCCATCTCCTCCAGCCGTACACGCGCCTCAATCGAGCGCCGCACTTTAAGCTCCTGCCCTGTCAATGTATGTAATACAAACCACTGTTTTGTCATGGTGAAATCTCCGTGCTTTGAGCTCTTACGTATGGATCAGTTGAAGTACAAACTGAATCACTTTATCGCAACAAAGGACCACCACGGCCAATATTACAATGAACGAGATCACCACATAGGTGGAGTCCACCAGCTCCTGCCGATCCGGCCATGAAACCTTTTTAAACTCCACACCAACTTCACCGAGATATCCTCCCAGACGTTGAACGGCACTCTTTAAGTCACTCATCTTTTAGACCCTTCGGTCATCTGCGGTTAAATACAAAAACCGTCACTGCGCCCCTAGGCGCAGAACAGTTGAAACCCGCTATGAAATGGCAGGCCAGGAGGGAATCGAACCCCCAACAACCGGTTTTGGAGACCGGTGCTCTGCCAATTGAGCTACTGGCCTAAATTAAATTACTTAACCTCGCGGTGCAAAGTGCGCTTGCGATCATGTTTGCAGAACTTGGTGAGCTCCAAACGCGTGGCAATGGTGCGCTTGTTGCGCGTGGTTGTGTAATTCCGACGCTTGCACTCAGTGCAAGCCATAATTGCTAAATCTCTCGGCATATTATTCGCCCCTTCATGCAGCTGAGACCCCTGCCGGAGCATACGCCCCAGCAGGAATCGCTCACAGGAAACTACTTTCTCGTAACAGTTGCCACGGTTCCGGCACCCACGGTACGTCCGCCTTCACGAATAGCGAAACGCATCTTGTCTTCCAACGCGACCGGCGAGATCAGCTTGACTTCAATCGAAATATTGTCGCCAGGCATAACCATCTCAACACCCTCAGGCAGGGTGATGTCACCTGTCACATCCGTGGTACGGATGTAAAACTGAGGACGGTATCCTTTAAAGAACGGAGTGTGACGTCCACCCTCTTCCTTGCTCAGCACATACACCTCACCGGAGAAATCGGTGTGCGGCGTGATCGAACCGGGCTTAGCCAGCACCTGACCGCGCTCCACATCCTCTTTCTTGGTGCCGCGCAGCAGCGCGCCAATGTTGTCGCCAGCCTGGCCTTGACCCAACAGCTTGCGGAACATCTCAACACCTGTGCAGGTTGTCTTGACAGTCGGGCGCAGACCAATAATCTCTACCTCTTCACCAGTCTTTATCACACCGCGCTCAATACGTCCAGTCACAACTGTTCCACGACCCTCAATTGAGAACACGTCCTCAATCGGCATCAGGAAGGGCTTGTCCAGAACGCGCTCAGGCTCAGGAATGTAGGAATCCAGCGCATCCATCAACTCCTGAATACAGTCGCATGCCGGATCATCGGGTGACTTGGCGTGGCTGGCCGGCAGCGCCGAGCCGCGGATAATGGGAACATCGTCGCCAGGATAATCATACTTGGAGAGCAGCTCACGCACTTCCATCTCAATCAGCTCAAGCAGCTCGTCGTCATCCACAAGGTCAACCTTGTTCAAAAATACCACCACCTGCGGAACACCCACCTGACGCGCCAGCAGAATGTGCTCGCGGGTCTGCGGCATGGGACCGTCAGCCGCGCTGACCACTAAAATCGCGCCATCCATCTGGGCCGCGCCTGTGATCATGTTTTTAACATAGTCCGCATGACCGGGACAGTCAACGTGCGCATAGTGACGCGCCTCTGTGGCATACTCCACGTGAGATGTGGCGATGGTCAAAATTTTTGTTGAATCGCGGCGTCCTGCCGACTCGGAAGCCTTCGCAACCTGATCATATGAAATCGGTTTGCAATAACCTTTCAGTGATTGCACGTTGGTAATCGCTGCTGTCAGCGTTGTTTTGCCGTGGTCAACGTGGCCAATTGTACCAACGTTAATGTGGGGCTTGTTTCTCTCAAATGTCTCTTTCGCCATTTTAAGTTTCTCCTGTGAGTTGTGACAAAAAATTTACCAAAGTGGAGCCAACGAGCAGAATCGAACTGCCGACCTCATCCTTACCAAGGATGCGCTCTACCGACTGAGCTACATTGGCATTGGCAAATCTCCAAACCAGGTAAAGATACCCTCACCCATTAACGGTTCAGCCTTCCGGGCTGTATTGACCATGAAACCAACCGTATTGGAGCTGTTCTACTTTGATATAATCATCCCTTTCCAAAAAAAAACTATTTCCTGAAAAGAAACGACAGATAGAATACCTAAATTCAACACGCTTTGTCAACTGTCGTGAACAATTATTATCATTTTTTTTATCGGCCTCTTATTTGTGCGCCTCTTACAGGTTTAACCCAAGTTGAAACTCCAGGGCTGGCGGAACTTGTCCGGCGTAGCTTTGCCATGCCGCGGCCAGCCCGGTTGTGCGGGACGAAGACGGGTTGCTGGACGACTTGTCCGGGCGTAGCTTTTGCGAAGCCTGAAGACGGATGAGCCAAACAAAGATAATGAAATCCCAAGGCGCGCCTTTGACGAACAATCGCCGGCATCCGCTAATTGCTTTATAGAAGCAACACTACACGCTAGGACGTACTTTTCTCATGGCTGTTGCAGTATGCCAGATCACTGGACATAGGGGTCAAAATGGTTGCACTTTAATTTTGAAACCACAAGGAACCTAGCGCAGCATAGCCGCAGAAAGGCACAAAAAGCGCAAAAGAAGGAACAATGATTGGAAATCTTCGTCTCCTTTGCTGTGCCATGGCGTAGCCGTAGGCGAAGACTGGTGCCTTCGTGGCGAAAAAACGTACCGGGCCCTTTGTGGTTAAAAATCAGCTACGCACCCCTTTCGTGCTTTTCGCGCCTTGCGTGGTTAAAATTGAGGGTAGAAAAATAAACCACCTGCGCTGGTTTCGACTTGAAGAGCGCCGCTCAAACCGCTATACTGAGAGACTTTAATTTCACATGCAGTAACTTTATTTATAATCTTGCTGCGAATATACTAAACTATTGTATGGAGTTTACCATGATTGTCACCACAAAAGAACTTTTCCAGCAGGCCTATGGCAAATACGCGATCGGCGCGTACAACATTAATAACCTTGAGCAGACCATGGGTCTGTTTCAAGGCAACGTGCAGAGCAAAGCTCCTTTTATTGTGCAGCTCTCCAAAGGCGCGCGCTCCTATACCCATAAGAGAATGCTCGAAACACTGATGCAAACCGCGGCTGAGATCTTCCCCGAAGCGGTTTTCGCGGTTCATCTGGATCATGGCGATGAGGAGACCTGCATGGACTGCATTGAATCCGGTGTTTACAGCTCGGTTATGATCGATGCCTCACACTTTGATCTGGAGGAGAACATCGCGATCACCAAGCGCGTGGTCGACGCAGCCCACGCCAAAGGCTTGGTGGTCGAGGCTGAGCTTGGCCTTCTGAAAGGGATTGAAGAGGACATTGAGTCAGCAGAGCATGTTTACACCAAGCCCTCCGAAGCAGAGTACTTTGTTAAAAAGACCGGCGTTGACTCACTGGCCTGCGCCATTGGAACATCACACGGCGCCTTCAAATTCGCCGGCGAACAGAAGTTGCGTTTTGATATTCTCGAGGACATCCAGAAGCTGCTCCCCGGCTTCCCGCTGGTGATGCACGGATCTTCCTCAGTGCCCAAAGAAGAGGTGGCGCGTATCAACGCGGCGGGCGGCGCAATCAAAGGCGCGAGCGGCGTTGATGCCAGCCAGTTCCTTGGCGCCTCTAAGCTGGGTGTAACCAAGATTAACATCGACACCGACGGACGTCTGGTCTGGTGCCGCGTTCACCGCGAGTACTTCCGTGATCATCCTGAGCAGTTTGATCTGCGTGGTCCAGGCAAGATCTTTATGGAAGAGTACGCGAATTTCATTGCCGCCAAAAATGTCCTGCTGGGATCAGCCGGGCAGCTCGATAACGTACGCGCGGCTTTAAAGAGGTAAAAAAATCACAGCGCATCTGCCAGCCAGCAGATGCGTCTGTCTTTCCATGGCGCCTGCGGGCGCCTTGTTGTATTTATGAAGGAGAATAAAATGTCGAATAAAGTCATGCTTGACGGCAACCAGGCCGCGGCAAAAATAGCATACGCTTGCAGTGAAATAGCGGCGATCTATCCGATTACCCCCTCTTCCACAATGGGTGAGTGGAATGATGAGTGGGCCGCCATGGGCAAGAAAAATATCTGGGGCACTGTCCCGCATGTGATGGCACTGCAATCCGAGGGCGGCGCCGCCGGCGCGGCCCACGGAGCACTCACCACCGGTGCACTGACCACCACATTCACGGCCTCGCAGGGGCTGCTGTTGATGATACCCAACATGTATAAGATCGCGGGTGAGCTGATCTCAACGGTTTTCCATGTCAGCGCACGCTCGCTGGCCTGCCAGGGCCTCTCAATCTTTGGCGACCACAGTGATGTGATGGCCTGCCGCCAGACAGGCTTTGCCATGCTGGCCTCCAACAGCGTGCAGGAAGTCATGGACCTGGCCTTAATCGCACATGCCGCGACACTCGAAAGCCGTATACCCTTCATACACTTCTTCGATGGTTTCCGCACATCCCACGAAGTCCAGAAAATTGACGATGTCAGCGACAAAACTATTCAGGCCATGATCGACGACGATCTGGTTGCAGCGCATCGCGCCCGCGGCCTGAGCCCTGAAAAGCCCTCACTGCGCGGCACAGCTCAAAACCCGGATGTCTACTTCCAGGGGCGCGAGACCGTCAATAAATACTATGACGCAACTCCCGCAATTGTTCAGAAGTACATGGACAAGTTCGCTGATCTGACTGGTCGCAAATACAAACTCTTTGATTATGTGGGCGCCCCGGATGCCGAGCATGTGCTCGTGATTATGGGCTCAGGCGCGGAGACCGCGCACGAAACCGCCGAAGAGCTGGCCAAGAGCGGCAAAAAACTCGGCATTGTCAAAGTGCGGCTCTATCGTCCGTTTGACAAAGAGGCCTTTGCCAGAGCACTGCCCAAGAACATCAAGACCATTACCGTGCTGGACCGCACAAAAGAGCCTGGCTCAGTCGGCGAACCGCTTTACAATGATGTCCGCACCGCAATTGGCGAGGTCATGCAGGAGAAGACCGTTGATCTTGGCCGCTGGATTCCGACCTATGGCGGTCGTTACGGGCTGGGCTCCAAGGAGTTCACCCCAGCGGATGTTAAATCCGTGTTTGACAATGCAGCAGCAGAGAAGCCGAAGAACAACTTCACCGTCAATATCGTTGATGATGTCACCCACCTCAATCTGGAGCGGCCAACCGACTTCACCCTGCCGGACGAGGGGCGCAAAGAGTGCATGTTCTATGGACTGGGCTCTGACGGCACTGTGGGCGCCAACAAAAACTCGATTAAGATCATCGGCAGTGACACCGATAACTTCGCTCAGGGCTACTTTGTCTATGACTCAAAGAAAGCCGGCGCGATCACGGTCTCGCATCTGCGCTTTGGACCAAACCTGATCCGCAGCCCCTACCTCTGCACCAAAACGGATTTTGTTGCCTGTCACCAATTCTCTTTCCTTGAGAAATACGATATGCTGAGCAACATTAAGCCAGGCGGCACCTTCCTGCTGGCAACACCGTTCGATGCTGACCAGCTGTGGGACAATGTCCCGGATGAGGTTGCGCAGCAGATCATTGATAAAAAACTCAAGCTTTTTGCGGTTAACACTCACAAGCTTGACGTGGAACTGGAGCTGGGCGGTCGCATCAACACCGTGATGCAGGCGGCCTTTTTCAAGATCTCCGGCATCCTGCCAGAGGACGAAGCCATTGCCTCACTGAAAGCCGCGGCCAAGAAGAGCTACGGCAGCAAAGGCGAAGCCGTTGTTCAGATGAACTGGAACGCCATTGATGCCGCGGCGGCCGCCGTGGTCGCAGTGGACTACCCTGATGCACCGGCCGGCAAAACCAAGAAGCCCGCGGTAGTCTCCGATGCGGCGCCTGAGTTTGTCAGGACCGTGACAGCCGAGATTATGGCCCAGCGCGGCGATGATCTGCCAGTCTCAGCCATTCCGGATGACGGCACCTGGCCCACGGCAACCACCCAATGGGAAAAGCGCAACATCGCGCTCTCCATCCCGGCATGGGATCCGGATACCTGCATCCAGTGCATGCAGTGCTCACTGGTCTGCCCACACGCCTCCATCCGCGGCAAGGTCTACGACCCAGCCCGGCTGGAGAACGCGCCGGAGACATTTAAATCCGTTGACACCAAGGGCTTGATTGCCAAGGCCTACCCCGGCTACAAGTACACAATCCAGTGCGCGCCGGAAGATTGCACTGGTTGCGGCCTGTGCGTTGAGCGCTGCCCGGCGAAGAATAAAACCGACCCGACCAGAAAAGCAATCAACATGACGGATCAGATCCCGCTGCGCGCCGCTGAGGTGCAGAACTGGGATTTCTTCCTGAATCTGCCTGAGGCCGACATCAGCAAGATCAATCCGAACTCGATTCAGGGCAGCCAGCTCAAGCGGCCCCTGTTCGAGTTCTCGGGCGCCTGCGCCGGTTGCGGGGAGACACCCTACATCAAGCTGCTCACGCAGCTCGTGGGTGACCGTCTGCTGATTGCCAACGCCACTGGTTGCTCCTCCATCTATGGCGGCAACCTGCCCACCACCCCGTATTGCACTCGCACGGACGGACGTGGACCGGCTTGGTCGAACTCGCTGTTCGAAGATAATGCGGAGTTCGGCATGGGCATGCGCCTGACAGCTGACAAGCTGAAGGAGTACGCCTTTGAGATGCTGACCACAATCACCGCCACCGAAGAGGCCCCGGAAGCTCTGAAATCTATTGCCACCAAGATTCTGGCGGTTGATCAGCGCTCCTCCGAGGGCATTGAAGAGGCACGCGGCCTGGTGGCAGAGCTTAAAGCAGCCATAACCAACCCGGCCTGCAGCACTGGCAGATGCGAAGAGGGTACAAAAACCCTGAAAAACCTGCTCTCAGTCGCTGACCACATCATCGAAAAATCCGTCTGGATCATTGGTGGCGACGGCTGGGCCTACGATATCGGATATGGCGGACTTGATCATGTGCTGGCAACTGGACGCAACATCAAGGTGCTGATTGTTGACACCGAGGTCTACTCCAACACCGGCGGACAGGCATCAAAGTCAACTCCAATGGGTGCTGTCGCGAAATTTGCCGCTTCCGGCAAACCGCAGATGAAGAAAAACCTGGGTGTCATCTCAATGACATACAAGAACATCTACGTCGCGCAGATCAGCATGGGAGCCAACCCGGCTGCGGCAGTTAAGGCTTTTGCCGAAGCTGAAGCCTATGACGGACCAGCGGTGATCATCGCCTACTCGCACTGTATTGCCCATGGCATCAATATGGTTAAGGGGCTGGAGCAGCAGCGAATCGCCGTCAACAGCGGCCACTTCCCGCTCTACCGCTACAATCCGGATCTCACGGCAGAGGGCAAAAACCCGCTGCAGCTCGACAGCAAAGAGCCGTCGATCTCATTTGCGGAGACCGCTGGCACCGAGAACCGCTTCAAGCAGTTGATGAAGCTCAACCCCCTTGCGGAAGAGATGCTCAAAGGCGCTGAGCAGAAGTTCAGAGACAACTACGCAGAGCTCAAAGCCATGGCAGCCGCCACGCCTCAAGCATAAGGTAGTCAAACCATAATTATAAAAGGCTCTGGAGGAAACTCCAGAGCCTTTTTTTTGGCTCGCTATGCGTGCAACGCACAGGCAGGCAACCAGTTTTTTGCCACTGAGACACTGAGAGGCACAGAGGGTACGCTAGGTTGTTTTTTAGGTAGAAAAATAGATGGGTAGAAAAATGGGGAGCGTGATAATTTTTTGCCCGCGAATCTCCGCGAGCTCTGGCCGATTATTGTGCAGTTACCTTGCTTGCCCCAAACGCGAGGCGTTTGTTACTGTAGCAGCGGGCTCTTACCCACTAACTTTTCAGCCAGGACGGCGACCTCCCGCACATCACACAGTATCTTTTGGTTGCCTGCCTGTGCGCAGCACGCAGACAGGCGGTGACTAGCTGCTTTAGCCTGCTGCGGTCTCAGAGTTCCGCGGTGAGTTCATCCCAGCGTTTTTTCTGCTGCGCGATCTCCTTGAACCGCGCCTCGTTATCCGGTTTATCACCTATTTCCAACATGCAAAACCCGTTCCAACCGATGCGTTTCAGGAAAGCGAATTGCGTCTCATAGAATTTTGCATCAGTGTAGTTCTGTGCTGTGAGAGAGTGAATATGGAGCGTTCCCGCGAGATAGGAGCCGACCTTTTCAAGATTGGCCGCCAGCCCTTCACCTTGCGTGTCCCGGAAATCGCTGTTGAGGATCACCCGGACACCCGGATCACCGACCGCCTTGGCGATACTCCCCATATGCGGCAGCAGGCCGACGCTGCCGTGCGCTTCGAGCCGCAACTCCACCCCGAGCGATGCGGCTGTGGGAGCCAACTCCTTGAGTGCTCCGGCAATCTGCTCCAGCGTCTTCTCCTTGGGCACATCTTTGTGGAAATCGTTTGGGAAAACGCGGAGTCCCTGAGCCCCGAGATCAGCACAAAACTGCAACAGCTCCTTTGTCCGCTCGACAGACCTGCCGAGTGTCGCGGCATCTGGAGAGTCATACCGCTCGCCGCTGGCAATACCGACCAGCCTGACCGGGCTGTCGCTAAAGCGTTTAGCGACCTCGGCCCGCGCATCCTTGCCACTTGCTAGTTCGATGCCGTGTGCGAACTTCATGTCACTCCTGAGTTCAACACCGAAAATATCGAATTTCGGCAGAAACTCGATCAGCTCCGGAATCGTCCATTTGCTGCCGATCATATAGGTGGTCAATCCCAATCTCAACCCCTTCTGCGGCTCTGCTGCAAAAGAAAAGGGGGCTGCCAGCGTGGCCGTCAACGCCGTGCTGCGCATCAAGAAATCGCGTCGTGTCATAGTCATTCTCCGTTGGTTAGTAATCTGTTTCGAGGGTTATACATTGTCAGGCACCTCAAATCCCTTGCGGTATTCACGTCCAAGATATTGGTTAGCCATCTCGGCTAGCGCGCCGGTGAATCGCTCTGTTGCAGGATCAAATTGCAGGAACGGGCCAAGAGTTGGCGGTGTTTTGCGGAGATCGATGTTGTTCGCGTCAAGATGGGTAAGCATTCGCTCCCAAACCCGCTGGAAATCAGCGTTAAAGGCAACCCGCTCCCGGATCTGCTCAGGCGCGACCTCCTTGCCGAGCCGATGCGAGATATTTCCCAGATGCACCAGACCTGTCGAAACATGGGCTTCGGCAATGTCGTAATACGGCATGGGCTGCTCGCCCCGGATGGCATCGAAAAAGGCACTCCGGACTGATCGCTGCGGCAGTTTAAACTCCTTAACCAGCCTGCCGGCCTTATCAAAGGCCTGGTTGCCGACCGTGTAGCCGTCTTGGCATTGGATGGATGTCGTGAACGCCTGGCCGCGGAACGTATCCATGCCTTGCTGTCCCCAACCGCCGTCTTTCCAGAGCTGCCTGTCTCTCGGCAGTGCCCGCATCTCGTAAATGATCGGCAGCGGCTCATAGTCAAAAAACGTGATTTGGGTGTTCGGTGTCTCTCCGTCGTCGATGTAACCGAAACGACCGCCGACGCTCAACACGCTCTTCGGCATCTCCTTCCCGGCGATTTGGCGCGCACCGTCGAGAAGGTGAATGCCCCAGTTGCCGAGTTCCCCGTTGCCGTACTCCCAATCCCAATGCCAGTCGTAGTGCAGGTTCTGCCGCATGAGCGGCTTGAGCGGAGCCGGCCCGCACCAGAGATCATAGTCGATCGTCGCGGGGATCGGTGTCGGGGCGGTGACCTTACCGATGGCTGTCCGGGCACCGTAGCGCACCGCATGAATAAACAGAGGTTTGCCGAGATTTCCGTCAATGGCAAACTGAGAGGCCTCGCGGAATCCACCCATTGACCGAGTCATTGTCGATGAGTACACGATCCGGTTGTATTTCCGGGCGGCCTGGAGCATTTTCCGGCCTTCGAACAGGTTGTGGCAGACCGGCTTTTGCACGAACACATGTTTGCCCGCCTGAGCGGCGTGGATGCAAATTAAAGCGTGCCAGTGATTCGGCGTAGTTACCCAAACAGCATCAATATCCTTTTGTTCAAGTAATTTCCGGTAGTCTGAGAAGGTTTCCGGCTTCTCGTTATGCTTTTCGCAGTCCTCAACAGCATACCCGAGATTGACGGAATCAACATCGCAGAGTGCCGCGATGCGGACTCCGGGCACGGCGCGGCACCCCTTCATATCATTGCGACCCATGCCGCCGATTTTGACCTTTGACCCCATACCGATAACGGCTAACCTGATGGCATCGTTCGCGCCCTGCGCCCTAAGGCAGGATGCGGCAGAAAGTGTTGTGGCCGCAGCAGCGGTCGTTTTCAAGAAGTTCCGACGATTCATATCACCACCCTTGCTATAAATTGACCCCGAATTGTTTTGAAGCATATATTGCCGCGGCAGTAAAGTCGAGTTCAAAAATAACTCTTTTTTGACTCACGGGTTGACATCTGTCGCAGATAACGTCATTATATTTGTTCTTTATCAAAATAAAAGAAAGTTTGTTAACTGATACTACCCAATTTTTAAAACAAGGAAAGTGATTATGGCTCGTATATACAATTTTTGCGCTGGTCCGGCGGTTTTACCGCTGGAGGCATTACAGGAAGCACAAGCCGATCTGGTTGACTACAAAGGCTCGGGCATGTCGGTGATGGAGATGTCGCACCGCGGCAAAGAGTATGATGCCATTCACAATGAGGCCATAGCCAACTGCAAGGAGCTGCTCGGACTCGGTGATGATTACGCACTGCTCTTTCTTCAGGGCGGCGCCAGCATGCAGTTCGCCATGATTCCAATGAACTTTCTCGGGAAGAGCCAGAGCGCGGACTACATCAATGCCGGCTCCTGGGGCGCAAAAGCCATTAAAGAGGCGGGGCTGATTGGCAATGTGAACGTTGCGGCTGACTGCCAAAAAGATATTCCCACCCGTATGCCTGAGCTCTCCGAGTGTAACTGGACCGACGGTGCTGTGTACGCGCACATTACGACCAACGAGACGATCTCCGGCGCCCAAATGAAGGAGATACCAAAGGTTGAGGCACCTCTAATCGCCGACATGTCATCTGACATTCTCTCCTGTCCGCGCGACTACACGCAGTTCGCCATGTTCTACGCCGGTGCTCAGAAAAACCTCGGCCCCTCAGGGCTGGCGCTGGTTGCCATAAAAAAAGAGTTTGCCGCTCGCGGTAATGTCGGGCTGCCCTCCATGCTGCGCTACCAGTCGCATATGGAAGAGAACTCGCTGCTCAACACCCCGCCCTGCTTCGGGATCTATATGCTCTGCCTGACCACACGCCTGCTCAAGCAAAAAGGGCTGGAAAAGGTGTATGCGGAGAACAGAGAGAAAGCCGCGCTGGTTTACAACACGCTGGATGCCTCGCAGTTCTATCGCGGCACAGCCAAACGTGATTACCGCTCGGATATGAACATCACCTTCCGTCTGCCCTCGGTGGAGCTGGAGACCCTCTTTATCAAGCAGGCCTCTGAGGCTGGCATGAAGCAACTCAAGGGACACCGCTCGTTCGGCGGCATCCGCGCTTCCATCTACAACGCCTTCCCAATCGCCGGTGTTCAGTGCCTGGTGGATTTCATGCGCGACTTTGAACAGCGCAACGGTTAACAGGCGTTGCCTGCTCCAAAGCGGGTTATTGAAACGTTACTGTAAAATAGAGGGGTAGAAAAAATTTGTTGTCTACCTGTGCGTAGCACGCAGACAGGCGGCTATGCGCGCTAGGCCCTTTGTGGTTAAAACTCAGCTACGCACCCCTTTCGTGCTTTTCGTGCCTTTCGTGGTTAAAGTTGATGGTAGCAAATCAGCCACGCAGAGTAGTCAGCCGCATAGCGACTGACCTCCTTCCGCGCCAACTCCGTTTGGCAAGATGCGGAATAGGAAGTCGTCCGCTATGCGGGCGACTGCTACACATGCGCTGCACTGCGGAATGCAAGGGTTGTCGTTCGGTGTAATAGCCGCTCTGCGAGCGGCATACTGCAACAGGCATGTGAAAAGTGCGCCCTGGGGTGTAGGGTTGCTTCCAGCATGTCCGCCGTAGCCTTGGCGAAGGAGGATGAAGCAATTGCGGACACCGGGTGTTCGCTAAGCGTTTCGACTCGCGAAGCACCACACATTCACCCGCCGGCGCGTTCACGGCCCGCGCCCTACAACTTCGACTCGCGTGTCGCCCGGCTGGCGCGCTTTGCAGCTCGCGTGTCATTTGGTTGGCACATGCCTTGCAGCTCGCGTGTCACTCGGCTGGCTCGCGTGTCGCCCGGCTGGCGCGCTTTGCAGCTCGCGTGTCATTTGGTTGGCACATGCCTTGCAGCTCGCGTGTCACTCGGCTGGAGCGTCCTTTGCAGCTTGCGTAGCACTGTAGCCGCGGGCCGTGACAGCCGGGGGGTGCTTGTATGGCCAATCGCTAAGCGTTTCGACTCGCGAAGCACCACACATTCACCCGCCAGCGCGGTCACGGCCCGCGCCCTACAACTTCGACAAAGTTAGCAACCAGAGTTGCACCACTTAGCCTTCGTATTCAGCGCTTCCAAACCCAAGGATCGGCCAGAATATCATTGGCAAAAAGATTAACCCAGCGGCAAATCCGCCGCCTTTACCGAATTTCTTGGCAATCTCAAGCAGAATGATAATTCCGATGATCACATTTACAATCGGGATAAAGAGCAGCAAAAACCACCAAACCGGTTTACCCGCAATCTGAATCATGACAATCGTATTATAGATTGGTATTAGAATAGCCCACCCCGGCTGGTTAGCCTTGGAAAAAACTTTCCACATACTGATGATCATCAGCAGCACAACTGCCAAATAGATCAATGTCACCATCATAGGCATGCCACTCTGCGCTGTTTCCATCTCCATAATCTTTTCCTTTTTATTGTTAATGTTTGGGCCGCTTGTAAAACGTCCCTGTCAGGTTTATGTGAATAACCAACTTCACATTTGCACTGTATAATTTATAAACCTGCGATGTCAACCAGAAAACGAAACTATTCTGGATCCTAATCAAGCTGTTCCACAACGCAGCCCGCTTTACGCAACTGCTCCAGCACCCCTTGCTCTCCTGAGAGATGCAGCGCTCCAATATAAAGGTGATTTTCCTTGTGGCTCACCTTCCAGACCGGCGAAGCAGCGTTTGCGGCTAAAACCAGAGTGAGAGACAGATTGTCAGGATTTTCTTAGGGACAGGCACTGATTTTCTCTCTTAGGGACAGGCACTGATTTTCTCTGGGCATCGGCTGACGATGCTGTGCGACGATGCTGACCGACGATTGGGATCATGCAGGGGCTCGTCCCCCAGCACCGTCGCCGCCATCGTCAACCAACGGCGCAGCCGAGCTCCAGTAGCTCCTGTTTCCAACCGGACATCTCCGATTGGAAATCGAAGCTACGGATCTACGCAAACGTATAAGATCACTTTGAAGGTCATTCGCGTCGCCCGCATAGCGAACGACCTCCTTCTCCCGCGTCTTGTCAAGGGAGTAAGCGCGGAAGGAAGTCAGTCGCTATGCGGCTGACCAGATCATTAAAAACATGTTGTCAGGGGTCAATCCTAATCCCAATCTTAAACTCAATCTTAATCTCAATCCTCGCCTTTTTCGACCAGCCACAGACAGCCGTTGTTTGATTAGAATTACGATTAAGATTGTGATTAGGAACCCTAAATGCCTATAGTCGGCTTGAGTAAAAATGTTTTCTGCAAGCAAGATGCTTGCACTACTCCATTATCACTTTTAGGGTCACGTCTCAACAGCCCAGTTTGGAGCAGCCTTCCGTCTTCGCGCTTCGCAGCTACGCCGGACACGGAAAGGCTGGACAACAAACCTTACACAGCAGCCGTTTGTTGTTCACGCTTCCCTGTCACGGCGTAAAAGCGAAGCTCGACTTGTCCGGGCATAGCTATTGCGAAGCCTGAAGCCGGAAGAGTGCTCTTTGTTCTCTGGCCGGTTATTGAGGAGTTAACTTCGTTTCCCAAAACGCGTAGCGTTTGTTACTGTAGCAGCGGGCTCTTAACCACAAAACGTTTCAGTGAGGGCAAAATCTTTTGCACATTACACAGTATCGCTTGGTTGCGGCGGCTAGCTGCTTTAGCTCATTCGTAATCAAAGATATCAATCATTCGATAGATATGCCCTGTAGCTCTCTGCAAAGCCTCGAGCACCACCTTCCGGCTCCGGTTGGTTAAACGCCGCCCTTTGCACGCTCTGGCAACCATCTTATGGGTCATGGGCACACGCGATGCCACCAGCAGGTCATGGGGCTTTAGGTTGTGTTCAGCCATCACTGCAACCAGCGGCTGCTCACCTAAATTTCTTTCCAGTTCACTCTTTTCCATACAATATCCAACCTCCTCAAAAAGGACGCGTTTACGCGCCTGCGCTCTGCGCCACTGCGACAGAAGCGCCATCGTATTCCGCGTAAGAGCGCAGCGCCTCCACACTCCAAATCAACGGATACAGCTCTTCATCATACCACAAAACCGAGAAATAAAGGCCCAGCGCTGTCGCTTTTATGGTTTTATTTAGCGTCAGATCTGCCAAAAGCTCAGCTCCTTTCAGCGCGGCAGCGGCGCTTGCACCGCCTCCGCCGCTCAAGGCCGTGACAGCCAGCGCTGTTTCTTCGATTGTTGAAGTATCCCCAGCACTCCACCCCCCATCGGCTTTCTGCTGAGCAACAAGCAGCGACTCCCCCTGCCGGATAATCTTAGCTACACGAGATCGCACCGCTTCATCCGGCTCAACTGCGGCATCGAGCAACCGGCGTAGCCCGCTGACAACCCGCGCCGTCCCGATGATGTGGTTGAGTTTGGTTTGGCTCTGCTGGTGCCCGAACCAGAGCGGCAGCCACGCGCCGTCACTCTCCTGCGCGCGCTCCAGGAAAGCGAGCATCTTTAACATGGAACCGCGTAAACACACCAGAAATCCACCCTCAAGGCCACTGTTCTGACACTGCCGGGCAGCACCGATCCAGAGCGCAAAGGCCTGGATAGCATGGGCGGTGATGTCGCAACAACTTTTGTCAAAGGGCAGCTTCCCCCATCCGCGGCAGAAGGTGGGCATGCCGCCATCACTGTTCTGCAAATCCATCAGCCAGCGCAGCCCAAGCCGCACCGCCGCAGTTAAGCGCGCATCCTCGGAGAAATCCTTTAAGTGGAAGAGCGCAATCAAAGCCGCTGAGGTGTCATCCGCGTCCGGCACCCCGCCTGGCAGATCAGTCCAGGCCCAGCCGCCGGGGGCCGCGCCTGTATACGGATGGCGCGTACGCCCCTGTACATTGATCAGCCAATCTGCAACCTGTTTTGCCTGATCCGGGGCCATGACCAATGGCACTGCCAGGGCGCGCGCTGAGAGGGAGCTGAGCCAGGTTCTCAAATTCGAGTCAATCGGCCAGCTGCCATCTTCCCGAATCGAAGCCCGCAGAAACTCGCACCCGCGCTGGACCACCGCATGCTCGGCGTAGCCGCAACCCTTTAAAGCCAGCACCACAAAGGCGGTCAGAGGGGCGGCATCCAGAAAACCGCCGTGTTCGGGCTGCAAACAAGCCAGTTTGCGCAGCAATGGAGCGGCAAAAACTTTAGCCCACGCTGTCTTTTTGCGCAACGCGGCCACGCGCAGATGGCGACACAACCCCACTGCGATCAGCGCGGGCAGCGCGTAACTAACCACCTCCAGCTTGAAGAAGCGATAGCACCAGCCTGGCAGCAACGCCATTAGAAACGGGAGCGGCGGCACCTTGCGCCATGCCGACTCATCATCGCCGCAAAGCGCCAGATACATCAGGATCGGAACCGCAAAGGTCTTATCATCCCCGTACACAGAGCGCAAGGTATCAGCCACAGCCGGGAGCGAGAGCGCACCGGTCTTGGTCATGATCCAGGCAGCTGAAGCGCTGAGCGCCGCCGAATTTCGCGTATCATCCGTATGGCTTGCAACGCAGGCTCTGGCAATCAGCGAGGTACTGAGGTTCGACGGACTCTCCGGCGTGTCCCCCCAGCCGCCGTCCGGATTGACGGTCGTGACCAGCCAATCCACACCTGCGTTAGCAAGCTCCTGATCATCACCGCCCCCTTCCCGCAACGCGCTGGCTGCCAGCGCTGTAGAGAGCGCACTGGACGAGAGCCTGCCTGTCCATACCCCGCTCACAGGGTCGCGCCGAGCCATCAATCGTTCACTTAACTCGCAGTATACATTGCGTAATTTCATGGGTTGAGTTTAGCGGGTTTTTGCCAAAATAACCACTGCCAAAAAAAATATTTCAAGGATTGACATTTTTCGCCCCTCACGCATAATACAAGCCATGAGAAATTTTACAATATTAGTGTTCGCATCACTACTCTCCCTCTGCGTCCGCGCTGAGAGTGCAAAACAGGTGACTTCAAACGCTGAGATCACCGCCCAAACCCCTGCCTTGTTGTGTGTCGACCAAGCTGACAATCGCATATGGCTCTTTGACCCACACGCGACTGGCGATCGTAAGCCCACACTGTGGAGTTACCCGGGCGAAGAGCAGGAACCGCTCAAATATCGACCGACAGATGCCAAGCGCGTGAAAATTGATGGTGTGGTCTATGTGCTTGTAGCCTATCACGGGCGGGTGCAACTGGTGCGCTTCAATGATAAAAAGTGCGTCAAGGAGCTCCCCGCCTATAGCAGCTGCCACTCCGCCGAGCTACTGCCGAACGGGGCGATCGTCACAGCCAACAGCAACCACGGCATGCTGCGCCTGCATCGCTCAGCCGAGGACTTCGTTGATCTCAAACTGCCCTATGCACATGGTGTCGTATGGGACAAAGCACGCGAGTGCCTTTGGGCGGTGGGCGACTCGCTTTACCGGTTGAGCGTTACCGAGGCTAAGCTCACGATTGAAGAGAAATTTGCGTTGCCCCTGAGCCCGACCGGGCACGAGCTGTTTCCCCTGCGCCAAGAGGCCAAGCTGCTAGTCAGCAACAACGACGCTCTATTCCTATTCGACATCGCCTCTAAAACATTCGAGCGCATCTCGGAGCTGACCGAAATTAAGAGTGCCAGTCAACACAGCGACGGCACAATCTGGGCGATGCATCCAACTGCGATAAAAGGCGGTGCAAGCTGGCAGAGCGACACTGTATTACGTGTACGACCGCAAACACCGGAGATGCGCTACCGCCACCCTGGATCACAATTTTACAAAGTGCGCTGGTGGCAGAGTGGCGGTTGCGTAAGCTGCGATTAGTTGATAGAATATCATTGTTTCAACGGATTACGGAACTTCAAGCGCAGTTGAAAAAACTTGAGACAAGGTTACGACAAAGCGCGTGACAAAGTTTGTGGCTTGCGTCGCAAGGTAGTTCGCGCGGCACCGTCATGGCCCGCGCCCTACAGCTTCAATTCGTATTGCAATCGGTTGGTAAACGCTTGTTGCTCTCACGCCGTACTTCACTCGCGCATTCGCGCCTGCCGCGCGAGCCGAAGTTAATTATTGTTTCAGCCGCGAGAAATGGTGGCGGCTACAATGCAATCGCTCGGCCAGAAGCCCCACTCGCCTCTCGGCAGCGGGGTCAGCTCGGATGTCGCGGCAGATCGCATCAATCTTACGAGCCTGTTCCCGCTTCCAGCCGTGATACGATGGCTCACGCTCCTGCCGCCTGATCTTAACCTTGTCAATCCGCATATCACAACAGTACAAAACATTGTTTTTTTGTCCATTGCTGACTGCATGGGGCCATGATATATTGCAGACATAAGAAACGGATGGAGATAAAAGAGAGTTCTAAAGTTCTAGAGTTCGAGAGTTCTAGACAATAAAAGGAGAGATTAGGGTGAAAACTACAGAGCGGAAGCGTTTTCAAAAGAGAGTAATCATCTGGGCCATGGCCGCTCTGATGGCGGCTGGCAATGGATTTGCCGTAACAAAAAAAGAACAGCCAGCGGGTGCGGCGCAGGTGACAATCCTGCTCTCCCCGACAGCCTCTGCTCCTGAGAAGATTGCGGCCGAGGAGCTGATGAGCTACCTCTCGAAGCTGTATCCCGCTACTCGTTTTACAGCCGGAGCGAATCTTAAGGGCGGCAGTTCCTTTACAATTCGATTGGGGACACCGGCATCAACGCCCGAGCTTGCCGCTACCGTTGGACGCGAAAAGGTTGCCCAGCCGGAGAGTTATGTGGTGACCACCGACGGGCCGCAGAGCGGCATTATTCTCGGTGCCGACCCGCGCGGGGTGATCTACGGGGTTTACGGCTTGCTTGAAAAACTAGGTTGCGGCTTCTATTTGACGAGCGACTCCCTGCCTGAAGCTCTGCCTGGAACTTTCTCGCTGCAGGGGTGGGATCTTGCTGATCATCCGCTGGTGCGCGACCGCTTTGTCTTTAACTGGCACAACTTCCTCAGCGGCTGCACTGGCTGGGACTACCCTGACTGGGAGTCATGGATTGTGCAGTCACAGAAGATGGGCTTCAACACGATCATGGTGCATGCCTATGGTAACAATCCCATGTTCACCTACACCTTCAATGGCATAACCAAGCCGGTGGGGTATTACGGGTCGAGCCGCAAAGGGCGCGACTGGGGCCGGCAGCACATCAATGATGTGCGGTGGATTCCCGGAGGAGAGATCTTTGATGGGCCCGAATTCGGCTCCGAAGCGGCGCTGGTCCCTGATGACCAGCGCATCGAGGCGGCGCAAGCCCTGATGCAGCGGGCTTTCACCTGCGCTGAACAGCGCGGGGTGGATGTATGTTTTTCACTCGACATCGACACCACTTCGGTGCTGCTGCAGGAGATGATTCTCACGCTGCCTGAATCTGACCGTTTCCACAACGGCAGAAATTGGCTGCCGATACCGGATTCTAAGGAGGGGGCGGAGTTCTACAGGGCGCAGGTTGTGGCGCTGTTGAAGATGTATCCAGAGATCGACATGATCGCCCTTTGGCGGCGTGTTAATGCCGAGGAGTGGGGCCGTTTGAAAAAACTGGAGCAGCTGCCCGCTGCGTGGCATCCGGGGTATCAGGAAATAATTGTTAAAAATCCAGCGGCTGCCAAGCTGCCACAGGCGGTCTGTAGCTATGCGCTGAGCAAGGTGGTCGGGGCCTTGCGTAGTGCCCTTGACGAGCTGGGGCGGAGGGATGTGCGTATCGGGATGGGCAGCTGGGACACCTCATACGTAACTTCGTTGGCCGCATTCCTGCCCCATGAGGTCACTATTATGCCGCTTGATTCCAGTTGCATGCGCTACCGCAGAGGATTTTTCTTTGAGGTGCCCGCGGCTCGAGCTGAACTGGAGAGCGCGCGTAGTCGCATTTTGCCGATTATCTGGGCGCATCATGACGATGGGGAATATATTGGACGTCCGATGAAATCCCATGATAATTTCTGTGATACCCTGGAAAATTTGGATGCCAGTGGATATGGGATCATCCACTGGATGAAGCGTCCGCTCGATCTCCATTTCCGCAATCATGAAAAACAGGTTTGGGCCTCCTCGCGCAACCAGAGCTGCATGGAAACCTGCCAAAGGGCGGCGCATGATTGGTTCGGAGAGACTAATCGGGAGCGTATGACTCGGTATCTGTATGCATGGTGGACAGAGGCACCTAATTTTGGACGGGTGACAACCGATAAATTTTTTATTGGCTCGGAAAAAATTCCTGACCCGCAGGCCGCCATTTTGGGCTGCCAGCAGCGGCTGGAGTTGCTTGCCAGCATTGACTTGTCCGCCATGACACCTGCGGGGCGCAACCGAGTCGCCTATTTTCAGGAGCTGGAAGCGATGATCATCTCTTTCTGTAAGGTGCAGGAGCTGGCATTTAGGCCCGCTGTGCAGGCGCTTAGCGCCGGTAACTTCGCCGAAGCCCAGCGTCTGCTGGAGTCGGCTGATCCGCTCGAGACCATGCGCAGTTTCTCGCGGCTGTCGCAGCTCGACGGTAAAGACCGGAGCGAAGAGGCCATGGTGCTTTCGTTGGGAACCCGCTGGCTGCCTGATTATATCGCCGCACGCCAGAAGGCTGGCCTGGAGCCAGTGCGGATCAACTTCGCACCGACCAGCCACGAACCGCTTGCGCAGTCGCAGGGGTCAAAAACGTTTTTCATCGACGATGGAGGCGACTATTGGTCGGTTCAAGGCAGAGGTGCTAAAAGAATATCGACCGCCCTTGAGGATGATATCTACACTTCAGTGCGGGCCACGGGGTTGCTGATCGAAGCACCGGTTACCATTCCCTTGTCGGCAATTGTTCCTATTGGCGGCCAGTTTCGTCCAGGTCAGTATGAGGCGACCTTGTTGCTGGAAGGCGCGGGGGAGGGAGAGGTGAGCCTGGATAACGAAACAGGAGTTTCGGTGGTATCTTTTGAACCAGTGCGCGCCGCCTACCTGCGGGTGGTTTGCAACGGTAATTCGGAGAACAATTGGAACAGCATTCACCGGGTCGGGATCAAAAGCCTGGCTGACGGAGCACCTGCAGAGGTGGTGAGAGCCAGTCATGCGGAAGCAGGCTATCCCGCCACAGCGGTACTCGACACGGTGGCGGATAGCCGGTGGGCGAGCACTGGCAAAGCGTGGATCCAGTTTAAACTCAACCCTGCGAGGGCAATTGATTCGCTTGAGATTACCTGGTACCAAGGTAAGAGGCGACAGGCAAACTACAGCTTGGAAACCTCCGACGACGGCAAGAACTGGCGTAAACTTGAATCTAAAATCAGCGATGCAGCCTCAGATGCTCATCCGTTCGTAGTTAAAGCGGGAGCTGGCGGTGAAGTTAAGATCACCGGCCAACTCGACACCCCGGGTGAGCTGAGCCTGAACCTGAAACACCGCCAGGGAAAACCAGTTGTGGCTGGGATGGTGCTGCGTCGGGTGGCGGATTAACCTATGAGCCGATCAGACCGCATAAAACAGATCTTCCGTTCTCTGATGCCGGGGATCTTCCTGATCGGGTACAACATCGGGACAGGCAGCCTGACCGCGATGAGCAAGGCCGGGGCTAACTTTGGGTGCGACCTGCTGTGGGCCGTTCTGCTGAGCTGTCTGATCACCTGGTATCTGATCAACTTTTTCAGCCGCTTTACAATGGCATCCGGTATGACTGCCATGGAGGCTTATCACAGGCATATTCACCCAGCGTATGCCTGGATACTCTGGGGCGCACTCTCGGTAATTATTCTCTCCGCCTTGATGGCGATGCTGGGTCTGCTGACCGATGTGATCTTGGTTTGGTTCCAGGAGGCATGGGCCATCGAGGCTGATCGTTTGCTGATTGGCATCGCTCTGGCGACGCTGGTGTACGCACTGATTCTGATCGGAAACACCGCACGCTTTGAGGCGTTGCTGAGCGTGCTGGTGGCTCTGATGGGGGTGGCGTTTATAGGCTCCGCCATCAGGTTTTTCCCCAACGCCGCAACGGTTCTCAGCGGGTTCGTGCCCAGGATGCCTGCGGTAGCCGAGGGCAGCGACAACAGTTCGATGGTGATTCTGGCGGGTATGGTGGGCACGACTGTTTCGGTCTTCGCATTCCTGATCCGCAGTGGACAGGTGAAAGATCATGGCTGGACAATGGCGGATTGGAGGATGCAGAGGCGCGACGCGGCGGTCAGCGCGACGCTGATGTTTGTGCTGAGCGCGTCGGTTATGATCACAGCCGCCGCAACCCTGCATGAGCAGGCGCTGTCACTGCAGGAACAGGGACACCTTGTGAGTGTCGAGATCCCGGGCGGCTGGGACATTGTGCGGGAGCTAATGGGCGAAGAGGAGGCCTGCCTGGGCTATTACCTGCAGCCCGAGCTGATGCACGACATTATCGCCACCATCCGGGACACATCCGTCAAAGTGCTTGAACGTACCTGTGAGAGGATCACAATTGATCAGCTCTTCGTGCATGAGGACATGGCCGGCAAAAGCGGACCATTGATCGGCCCCGACACCATCAGGGAGTTCATTGCCCCTTACTACCGCGCCTGCTGGGATGTTGTGTCGAGCCATGGCACGCGGCTGTTCAACCAGGATAGCGACGGCTTCATGATGCCGGTTATTGATGTTTTTCTGGAGTGCGGGGTCAACATGATGCACCCCTGTGAGCCGGCGGCGGGCATGGATATTGTTGAAATCCGGAAAAAATACGGCCACCGCCTAGCACTGCTGGGCGGGATCGACAAGCATGTACTTCGCCAAAGTAAGGCAGACATCGACCGGGAGCTCGAATACAAGATGCAGCCGTTGATGCAGAAAGGCGGAATCGTGTTCGGGCTCGACCACCGCATCACGAACGGTACGCCGCTCGAGAACTATATATATTATGTCAAGCGCGGTCGTGAGCTCCTCGACTTGCCGCCCCTCTCTCCTGCGCGTCGGGGCTGGGCGCGCATGGCTGGGTGAGAGATCGTCCTTAAAAAATTGCGTTATACGCTTTTTATCTCTCAGAGGGTGCGCTAGGTTGTTTTTGGGGTAGAAAAACAGAGGGGATATCTTAATCGAGAAAACAACCCGCCTCCCGGCCACCAAGTGCTCTGGCAGGGATATACTGAGTTTCAGTTTATGTGTATGGGATTTGCGTTGCTGGAGGACACATGATATTGCCCAGTTCTAAATTAAGGGTAAAGGGCAGGCGTAGCTATTGAGCAGCCTGAAGCCGGAAGCGTGCTCTTTGTTCTCCGCTCCGCTATTGCGAAGTTACCTTCGTTTCTCCAAACGCGCAGCGTTTGTTACTGTAGCAGCGGGCTCATAATCATAACCTTTTATGTGAGGGCGAAAAACTTCCGCACATCACACAAGCTCTTTTGGTTGCCTGCCTGTGCGTTGCGCTCAGACAGGCGGCGACTGGCTGCTTTAGTATTTTACCACTGCCATGGGCTGTCCTTTGGAAACCGGGTCGCCGTGCTTCAGGAGAAAGCTGAGAATCGTGAGCGGCTTATCAGCTTTGATCTGATTGAAAAGCTTCATTGCCTCAACCACGCAAATAGGATCACCGGCCTTGACCTTACCACCCTCTTTCGCCAGATCCGGCTCACCAGGCGAGCCTGAGCGGTAGAAGGTGCCATTCAGCGGCGCGTTGATCGTGGCTCCGCTGATGGCTGGTGCCGGCTCTTTTTTAGCAGGCGCGGCAACAGCAGGGGCAATGATCGGTGCGGGGACAGTGCTCAGCGCCAGCGGTACAGTCGCGCCGCCGCCGACAACCCCCAGGAGGCTTGCCAACGAGGCCACCAGCTTGCCGATCTCAACATACTTCTGATCTTCATCGGCCACTGGAACAGGCGCGGCTGGGGGCGGCACAACCGGTGCCTCAGCCTCCTGCTCCTCAAGGTCGGCTGGAATAGAATCGCGTTGGCCCTCAGGCTGATTGCGCCATTTGAAATATCCAATCGCCACCTCAGGGAAGATGCAGTAGGAGAGGATATCCTCCTCCTTTTGGATCAGCTTGGGATCCAGCGCGGCAGCGGCATCAGCCAACCCGGGCTTCAACAGATCAGCGGGGCGGCAGGTCACAGGCTTTTCGCCCTTTAAAATCTGCTTCACCAGCTTGGCGTCAATCTTAGCTGGTGAGCGGCCATAGAGACCTTGAACATAGTTGCGCGTCTCCTGGGTGACCATCTCATAGCGTTTGCCTGAGAGCACATTCAGCACTGATTGAACACCAACGATCTGACTGGTAGGTGTGACCAGCGGAGGATACCCCAGATCCTTGCGGGTACGCGGCAGCTCTTCCAGCACCTCAGGCAGGCGATCCAAGGCTCCCTGCTGCTGAAGCTGTGAGCGCAGGTTTGAGATCATTCCGCCGGGAATGTGGTGTTGCAGCACACCGGCGTCGATCAGCTCAATCGGCCCTGCTTTCGGCTCGCGCTTGCGCTTGAGATCTTTGAAATAATTGTTGACAAGGGCGAGGCGCTTATGGTCAATACCGGTGTCATACCCCTCGCTCTCAAGGATAGCGACCATGGTCTCGCACGGTGGTTGCGACGAGTAGCCGGCCATGGTGGAAACAGCGGTGTCAATCGTACCGCATCCGGCTTTGACAGCCGAGAGATACATGGCGGGCGCCATGCCGCTGGTCATGTGCGAGTGAAGCTGAACCGGGATGGCGAGGGCCTTTGTCAGGGCTCGCACCAGAGTCTCGGCCGCGCCTGATGTCAGAATACCCGCCATATCTTTGATACAGATGGTATCAACACCCATGGACTCCTGCTCTTTGGCAAGCTCGACAAATTTTTCCACGGTATGCACAGGGCTGAAGGTGTAGCTGATCGTTCCCTGGGCATGGCCGCCGTATTTCTTGACGCATTTGATGGCCTGCTCCAGATTACGGGAGTCATTCAGGGCGTCAAAGATGCGGAAGATATCCATGCCGTTCTCACAGGCCAGGGCGATAAAGCGCTCCAAAACATCATCCGGATAGTGTTTGTAGCCAAGAATATTCTGGCCACGCAGCAGCATCTGCAGCGGTGTGCGCTTGCAGACAGCCTTGACCAAACGCAGACGTTCCCAGGGGTTTTCGCGCAGAAAGCGCAGGCAGACATCAAAGGTCGCCCCGCCCCAGCACTCCAATGAGTAGTAACCCACATTATCGATATCCTCGGCAATGGCCAAAATATCGTCGGTGCGCAGGCGCGTGGCCCACAGCGATTGATGCGCATCCCGCAGGGTTGTGTCAGTGATGCGTACTCTTGGTTTTTCCGAAACCGGGGCGCACTCGACATTTTTCGTTGTAGTTTTCTTTTTCATAAATTTGTACTCATTTATCCTATTGTAATCAAAAGAACTTCTTATTATGACAATTTTTCAAAAAATGTCACGCGTAAAGTAGTAAAAACCCTGCGTCTCAAAGCAGAGCCAGGAGCGAGGATAACCTATAATCCCGATGAGAGATTCAGCAAAAGATCTCTCATCGGGAGATTGATGAATTAACCCAGACGGAGTTTTAACGCATCCAACTGCTCTGTCATGCGTTTGGGGAGTTTATCCCCAAACTGAGCAAGGTATGCCTCAGCATCAGCAAGGGTTGACTTGAAGAGCTGGGTATCAACCTTCATTAACTCATCCCAGTCTTTGGCCGGTATGTCCAAACCATCGAGGGTGATGTCGCCTTCCAGCGGCATCAGACCAATCGGAGTCTCTCTGGCCCCCACCTTGCCGTCAATACGCTCGCACATCCATTTCAGAACACGAGAGTTCTCGCCGAATCCAGGCCACAGCCATTTGCCGTTTTGTTGTTAATAAATCCATAAAAAACCAACTCTTAATCGTAATTGCCTATCTTTCACTGGCCAGCAACCCATGGCTCATTCTGCAGTTCCTCGTCCGCCGAATTAACTTTGGCTGCCATGGATACCCTAAAGAGCTTCAGTTTTTCATACAATTCGACATTGTGTACTGCCAATATCGAAACTGCCAGCAAACCGGCATTACGGGCGCCTGACTTCCCGATTGCGGTTGTGCCGACAGGAATTCCCGGCGGCATCTGAACTGTTGAAAGTAATGAATCCAGCCCGCCTAAATCCGATGTCTCCATTGGCACCCCAATCACGGGAATACATGTAAGCGATGCAACCACCCCCGCCAGATGAGCGGATTTACCGGCACCTGCGACCATCACCCGTATTCCCTTTTCGTACGCGCCACTCACGAATTCATGGACGCGCTCAGGCGTGCGGTGGGCCGACATAACATGCGCTTCAAACGGTATGCCAAATTCCGTCAGAGCTTTCGCGGTTTCCGCCATCACTTCTTTGTCTGACAAGCTGCCCATCAATATGGCAACTAACGGTTTTTTATCCATTATTTTCATCCTTTTTTTTGTACACCCAATCTGAACTGCGAAAACAGAGCGTTGCAATTAAACCCGAGAAAGAGAGCACCCCGATACTGAGATAAAGCCCGGCGTTGTAAGACGCGGTATGGTCATACAAAAAGCCACCCAGCCCCGGCCCTATAATACCTGCCAGTCCATATGCCAGAAAACAGATCGGGTAAAGCGTGGGAAAAGAAGCATCACCGTAGAAGCGTGAAACAGTTGCCGCGTAAATAACAAAGTTAGATCCAAAACCAAAACCCAGCAGAGCAACCGTGAAAAACAGGTACCAGTTTGAGAGCGGCATCAAAAGAAACATACAAAAAAGGGTCATGCAAGCCAAAGAGAGCAGAATAGTCTTGTAACCAAGATGATCAAAAACATACCCCCAGAGTATCCGTCCAGCTGCGTTGCCAATCGAAAATATCGCGACAGAGGCCCTGGCTTTATTTGCCAGCATGCCACCCCCCATGAGCAAGGGCGCCAGATTTCCGACAATCAGCAGACCAGCAAAGGTGCCTGCAAACATGCAAAGCAACATGACACCAAACGGCAAAGTCCAGATTGCTGACAAACCGCAATTGACCGCTGTTTTCTTTGCGACAACAGGATCGGTTAAAAACAACGATGCTATAATCAAGATGGGGCCAGAGAGCAGACTAAACCAACGGAAGAACTCCAAAACATCCATACCGGAATGATGCACTTTGCCTGCCACAAACGAAAACAGAATTGCCCCGCCCCCAAACCCGGCAACAGCCGCACCAGTTACCAGCCCCTTCTTACCGGGAAACCACTTCATGCCCACTGATAGCGGACAAACATAACTGAAGCCAATTCCAGCCCCAACCATCCCGCCTAAGCTCAAGGCCAGCAACGGAAAAGAACCCTTTGAAAAAGAGGCCAGAAGATACCCTCCCATAAACAGAACTCCGCCGGTCACCGCTGTGAAACGTGGTCCTTTTCGATTTAGGAGGTGACCTGCCGCAACCATGACCAGCGTAAAAACCGCAATTGCCATTCCAAAGATAAAGCCGCATTGCCCCTTGCTAAGAGCGTAATCCGCTTCCAGCCACGGGGTGACTGTGCTCCACGCGTAGATCCCTCCCAGGATGGTCTGAATTAGAATCCCGGCGCTCAAAACAATCCAGCGTCTTGTCATTCAGAGCTCCTGTCTGCTGCCTCCAACGATTTCGGCTGCATCTTTTGACACTCCGCAATTGAATGAGAGCACTCCGTTATTAAGCGCAACAGATCCGCTACCATCCGATGCGACTCAACCGGATGCTTCAAGCGCATCGCTGTGTTCATCGTGTATTTATTGCAGCGGCCATCGCGCTTGATATCAATATATCTCTCTTCAGCAAGCTCTGCAATAATGCGCTGAACAGCACGCTGAGTTATTCCCACCGCATCTGCCAGATCCCGAATGCGCATATCCGGTGATTTGGCCAAACACAATAAAACATGGGCATGATTGGTTAGAAAGGTCCATCTTGACAAGGGCTCTTTGGCTCCTGAAGCTATCTCTTGTTTTCCTGCAGTGCTGTTCATGCGCTATAAAATACACGAATTGCACTTCGTGTGTCAAGCGTCGTATTTTGTGCGATAGCGGATTACGATTTAAAACTCCGCCCCGAGTTGCGGCTTGTTTATCAGTCATCCACCGCATAGCGGGCATATACTGCGTTGCTTTCAGTATGTCCGCCGCTATGCGGTGGACGGAAATTACATCCCACTTATCCGTGAGTCCGTCCCCGTCGGTGTCGGGCTGACGGAGATCGGTGGCAGGAATTCCGTTGGCCTCCTCGTAGTCGGTGAGGCCATCGCCATCGGTATCGGCCTTGAGCGGATTGGTGCCGAGCACCTGCTCATCGTAATCGGTAAGACCATCATCATCGCTGTCTGGATCAAGCGGGTCGGTGGCGGGGTTGCCGTTGACCTCCTCGTAATCGGAGAGGAGGTCGCCGTCGGAGTCGATCCGCCAGGGGTCGGTTCCCAGCAGACGTTCCTCTCCGTCATCCAGCCCATCGCCATCGGAGTCTTTGACCAGGGGATCGCTCCAGAGTGTGGTCGGGCAGCCGAGGATGGTGTTGGTGTAGCTGTTTTCAAAGAGCTCGAAGCTATCCGAGAGATCATCGCCGTCGGTGTCGTAGAGAGCTGGGTCAGTACCATAGAAGAGCTTTTCGTGTCCGGTGGTGATGCCATCTCCATCTGAATCCTGCAGAGCGAAGCAGTGGTAGAAGCGGCGCGGGGCTGTGGTGGAGTCTGTCCAGAGATAGCGGTTGGTGGTGAGATCGAGTGTTACAACTGCGGCGGAGTTCCAGAGTCCGGTGGAGAGGTTGTCGCAGGTGAATATCTCAAGCCGGTTGGTGGGCAGGCCGCCGATCTTGGCCTCCCAGCAGTACCAGTACGGATCGACATGCTCGCCGGAGCCCAGCCAACTCATTGTCACTCTGTATGAGTTACCTTTATGCAGTTTCAATGTCACGTTCTCCGATCCGCCGGGGGCGTCGGTACTAAGTTTCATGATGCGGGTGTCGGACCCACTGATGCCGGAGACGGTCATCTCCCAGGCGGCCCAGTCGCCGCCGACGCTGAAGGGCAGCTCCAGAATGTCATCCGCGGGCGGTGGCAGTCCGCCATCGGAGCCGTCCATCGGCTTTGATCCTTGAGCGATTTCGATTATATCATTTACGCCGTCATCATCACTGTCTTTTTTGAAGGGATTGGTATTATTCAGATATTCGTCGTAATTAGTCAAGCCGTCTTTATCAGGGTCGGCTCCGGGATCATTGTCGGGGTCTCCATTAGTTGTGTTATTAACCAGAGGGTTCATGTTGTTAGCAACCTCCCAGCCATCACCAAAGCCGTCGCCATCGGCATCAGGCTGACGTGAATCGGTGCCGATTTCCGCCTCTACTTTGTCCGTGAGACCGTCATGATCGGTGTCAATCTCTAAAGACAGAAGGCGTTGTTCAAAATCAGGAAACCTAAGTGAAATTCGCACCGACGATCTCTCCGGTCGCAGCATCGATATACACAACAATCTTTGGAGGAATTGGCAACATTCCGTCTTCTCGTTTCACTGTATCAACAGTCAGCAAGGTAATAACCCAGCAAAGACGTGACTCCTCTGGCACCTCCTGACGTATCCATTGGGCACGGGACGGATCAAGCAGCCAGTTAGGTGCAGCGATGAGCAATTCCGCTTTGTCCAGACCGCTTACCTTGAACCCTGGCACTCTCGCCATTTTGTAATAAGGTGTTTTCATGACCATTGGAGCCGCTTTTTCTGCACGTCTGACCGCATCCTCTTTCGATACTTTAGTCACAGTGCTTATAGGTGCTGGAAAATCATTCCCGCAAGCATAAATACAAAAACCAATTGTTTCATGAAATACGACCATGATACTTTGTTCGTATGGGGCAACGAAATCGTCATAATCGTACCCTCCGTAACTCGGTCCCCAGCGGACTTCCCAGCAGTGAGGATAGTCTTTGTCGAACTGTACCTTCTTCAGTGACATCTCCTTCGGCAGATCCACGTCTAGTTTATTTATATAGAACATGGCTTTGTCTATCGCTTCGGTGATTGACAACCCGGGTATCTTCATAGGGTCCTTTTTAACAAAATCATCCAATTTGCAATTCACTACCTGCAAGCTTTTTGTCTTATGATTAATTCTCATAAAAAGCCGTGATGTGTGAATTTTAAGTGTTTCAGCTCGTAAGTTGAATTTTTTTTCAATATATACCGTTTGGGGTGATAATTCTTGCAGAATACCATTGAAGATTGTTTCATTCAAACCTATACGCTTGATAATCCGTTTACAGTAATCACACGCATAATCATAATCAATTTCTGACAAGTTTTGACAATATGAAATCTGTCGAGCAACACAAATGATAAGAACAGTTATGATAAATTTTAACATTATTCATCACCTCCTCTTTTTTCAATTACAGCATCAATATTTCCGTAAACCTTCATTAATTTTGCATCAGCTGCTTGGGTATGGTCACCCATAAATTCTGCATGCGCCTCATCCACAGTCCTGCCCCTCTTGATACCCGACATATACTTCAGGTTGTTAATGAACTCCGATGACCAGAGCTGCGCCGCATTCGGCGTCATGGTCCAACCCCATCCCATGTAAGCTACATCTGGACCAAAACTGTCGGCAAATGCCTGCGCAGCCTTAGTCAGCGTGCTGGATGTTCTGGCTGCTTCGACGGAATCTAGAGATGCATGGGCGGAGCAACATCCGTCAGCTACAACAAGTCGATAATTAAGATTAAGGTTATCCAATTGGTTTTTTGTTATACCGCCGTCTTTGAACTTCAACCCCTGAAACACGGAATAAGGGGTGCCGTCCGTCAAAGCGCCATGGCTCATGGAGTACCATAATTGCTTGCCTTTAATATATTTGTTCAATGTGTCGCTGACCGAGGCGTGATAGTCACGAATAGCGGAATATCCCATTTCAATGTAGGGTTTTCTTATTCTGTTCTCAGGGTCGAGTCCCAGCCCAACCCGGTGCTGCCAAGGAAGTGACTGGAGCACAACAGCGTCCGGCTGGACCTTCTTGTTTTTGGAGCACCCCGCAACATTCAGCATAGCATACTGCTCAAAGGCAAGCGTTAGATCTTCCGATGTCGCATCTGTCCAGTCCAGTTCAACAGCATTAATGTTGATTACCTCATAGCCGGAAGGTACATCCTGAGAAGTGATGTCATCAGGAACAATAATAAATTTCTGGTCTGAGATTAATGAATTGGATATAGCCGAGAAAGTCGTCGATCTGCACTCGTACACAGTGGTTGAGATTAACAGAGGTGAGACTCTCTCCGGGTCAATAATTCCATGTATTTTAACTTTCCACGGCAGGAAATCGGGAACTGCTATATCGGGAATAGTTGTCGACAGCGGTTCATCAAAGTTTCTAAAAACTTTGACCTCTCCTCCCGTTTCATTCACTGAAAACACGGTGTTTGAGTATAAACCAAAGTTGTTCAAGGATATGTGTAGTGTATCGGCGTTAACAGTTAAGGTTGAAATATTAACTAAAGTCGCTGAGATTTCGGTACTCTGAAAACAGCATGAATCAGTCGATGTCTCCATCAAGTTGAAGCTGAATTCGCCTTCCATATCACTTAGCTGAAGTAACATTATATCTACAACATTGCTGCTCAGACCGCTAAGCGATGTGATTATCGCAGTCGTCTCATTTACGAATGACAGTGAGGACGAAGTTGTTTCCCAGCACTCGTATTGGGCGTTGGTAATGCCATATGAAGAGGCCGTGACCGAAACGCGAACAGACTCCAGAACATTGCTGTCAGCTAAAAGAGGAGCAATAAAAGTTAGAGCGAATCCAGCGTTTGTGAAGACAAGGGTATCATTGCCAGTCTCGGTTAAGGTCACGCGGGCATCAAAATATGTCAAATTAACAGAATCAAGCGTGTTAGAGTAAAGTCCTCCAATTTCGAAAGCCAAGTCGACATCAGGAGTATCATATATCGGTATTCCCGCATTCACTCCAGAAGATGGAGTGAAAAGGCCCAGATCGCCTTCTATCGGCTCTCCCTCATTTTCGCCTTGAGCATAGACGAACTCAACCTTCACAACCGTCAACTCCACCGCATCCCCGGAATTCAGCCCCGCCGGAACAAGCCGCAGCGTATACACGCCCGGCTCCGAGCTCATGACGTAGAGCGTCTGGGGCAATGAGCTGCTGTTAAACGTGAAGCTGCTCAGCGGTGTGCCGCCGGTTGGGGCTGCGTAAACTTCGATCCCCGTCGGCACAACCAGCTCGGCAGTTCCTGTCCATGTGACAGAATCCATTGTGCGCAGGGCTATCGCCACACGGTTGCTGACTGCGGTGAAAGCGCCGGGATCGGCCTCGGTCTGTTCCTCTGATTTATCGTTGTTCACGGTTCCATCATAGTCTAGGTCGATATCGAGGTCAAGCCCGCCGATGCGGATGCAGGCCTGCTTGCCCTGAGCGTAGAATGAGGTGCTGTCGTTGTTCACACAGATAATGGCATCAGGGTCATCGATCACGTTGGGCTGAGGGACGGTGACTTCAAGGGTATAGTCATAGTCGGGCGATCCGGATCTTGATGTGCCTGCATGTTCAAGGGTCAGGGTGTACTCTTCGCCTCGGTATAAGAGATTTTCCTTTGTCTCACATTGTCCGTAGTTGAGATTAACCATATTGATGGGCCCGCGCGGATCTATGCCGTTCATGGGTGAGAGCCGCAGGCAGTATTTTTCGGAGTGGCTGCCGCTGTGGTCACCGAAGTAGAACTCTGCTCGGACAAGGTCGCCGGACGAGGAACTTTCAGAATTATTCGGATCGGAGCCGTTTGCGAATTCGGCGGCGTCGCCGACCAAATCTCCGTCGGAGTCACCGCTTGTACCCGAGGTGCCGAGGTCGTTCTCCTGCGCGTTGGTCAGGCCGTCGCCGTCAAAATCCTCATTCGCGCCGTTGTTAGGTATTCCATCGGTATCATTATTGACTGCGGGATTCATGTTGTTGTCACGCTCCCACCCGTCCGTGAGCCCATCGCCATCAGTGTCGGGCTGACGAGGATCGGTGGCAGGAATGCCGTTGACCTCCTCGTAGTCGGTGAGTCCATCGTGGTCGCTATCTTTTTCCAGCGGATTACTGCCGGGATTGAGAGCGAAGGCCAGGGAGAGTCCAGTGTAAAAAGTGCCGGGCTGATTGAAGGAGTAGGATGTCCGAACATACTGCTGAGCACCGGGGCGCTGAAGGCCGACGGCGGCGTTCGCGCCGTTCAAAACCGGCGTGATATCGTTGTAGTTGACTGTCCAGCAAGTAGACGACATTAATGGCTCATTTTTATTTTTATTTTTCAGTTTGACCCTGAACCATTCCCATCTTGACCAATACTTTCTTAGCAGATTCAGGAAGCGAACTCGAATCGGTCATGAATGGAGCAAGCGTAAGGGCTTGCTTTAAATAGTACTCCTCAATCGGTCCAACAGGATCATGGCTCGTTCCTCCTGGATAATAGCGTCTAAATGTCAACCATACTTTGAATGCGGATGCCTTCATTCCATCGTCAACGCGTTTTCCGACAGACGGCTTCATCACTTCATCAATGGCAGCTCTAAGCGAAATCGAGTCACTCGGCAGATCGCCATTTTCATACAAATTAATGATCATATCGATATCGCGGAATGACTGGCATTGTACAAGTACGCTGAGAAATTGTTCATCAACGGAAGGATTCTTGCCCAAAGCTATAGGGCGCAATGCCTTCTCATGAAGTTCTCGAATACGAGGCCGGATCGTATCAAGTGGGGCTTTATCGATCATCTCCCCACTGAAAACGTCCTCTTCACAAGATCGCCTTGAAATATAGCCCGTGATAGCACCATCCTTCCGTAGAATTTGCCGGATCGAAGCCGGAAAGTCAGGCATGTTCGCCTTCCATAACCGAACAGCCGTCGTCTTATTGAACGATTTACTCTTGGGTGTCATATCTGGGTCTGTGCCAAGACGGGTAATGTCAGCGCGATGAATTTCTGTAATAAGGGCATATGCCACGGCATCAGCAAGAACTAAAGAAAAGTGCTTTTTCGATAAGTCTGTTTCCCGTAACAGTCGATGATGAGTCTTTATTATTTGTTCAATTCCCGACAGGCTCTGTTCCAGTCCAATAGAGGGAACATCTCTTAGAATCTGAAAGGCATTCGTCGCTATAATGTTCAAACTCGTTTCATCGTCTGGTTGTTGTGACCCACGTGCGACGGGCGGGTTTATAATCGCAAGCGTCATCAGGAAAGTAAATGCGCATAAAAAGCATTGAAATATGTTCATGGTGTAACAGTCCTTCCGGTAATTATGACGGAACCATCAATTTCCACTTCAACAAGACCTATTTGACCAGCATTGGTGGTGCTGCCGGTCTTGCTGAAACCGTTTTGGATTATGGCTGCGGACTGCGATGAATCGCTGAACCCAGCCAGCCACCCCGTCGTAAAGTAATCAAAATCAAAGACATCATGAATCGTCAGATCAATGATAGCATCTGTGCCGATATTATAGGTTACTCCGCTGAGCGTAACTTGCAGGGTTATACTTCCTGCACTTGAATAAGGGGCTGCTGAGTTTACGCTAACACCTCCTAGCCCGATGCTTCCGGCCGGACCGAACTGGAAGGTTCTCCCATCCAAGGATAATTTTACTGAACGTGTTACGCCGCCAGAAGCAGCGGTATACTCGGCTGCAACTGTCGCATATGAGAGACTTGCAACTAATGCATCAAGACCGTCTTTCGTGTGAGCACTTTCCCTGATCAACTCCGAGGCATCGGAATTGTCGATGTAATGATAGATCGGAAATGTCACAGTTGCCGCATAGTACTGGCGTCCTCCAAGCGAGATAAAGCCTGCATCTGTGAGACTGGCTCCAAAATAGTGGGTCAGCCGAGTGGTGTTGAGTGTCGCACTGCCCGAAACGCTCGTCGGAATAAAATCGCCAGCGCCAAAGGTGCCATTAGCGAATCGTTTATGCAACTGGTCTGCCAAATCGTAAAGAGAACCGGGAAGATAGTACCAATTATAATTATTCCTAGACTCGGCATAGTCCTCTGCCGTGACACCGTAAACCTCATACGTTCCCTTTGTTTCATTGAATCCTGACAATGTGCCATCGGAATCGAGATCGGCCCCATATCGGACAAGTAGATCGGGGTCATCATTGTCATCGGCGACGGTATACGTGAATGCAGTTGATGCCACATCCAACCGTTCGAAATGGGGCATGCCAGAATTCAACCCTTTCAGATCTTCTATCTGAATCCATACAGGCCCCATGATATTGGGGGGTTTGATTAGATCAAAAGTAATGGTGTTAGCCCCACTGTTCGCCCATACCAGAATGCGATTCTTTACGCGGTCCAAAACACGCGGATCATCTCGTCCAACCCTGTTTTGAGGTTGAGCAGTCTCCCTAATATCCAACTCCACCTTAACAACCGTAACTTTCACAGCATCTCCGGAGTTTAATCCCTGCGGAACTAGTTTCAGCGTGTACTCGTCCGGTTCCGAGCTGGTGACATAAAGCGTTTGCGGCAGGGATGAAAACGTCAACGAACTCAGCGGAGCTCCCCCACTTTGAACATTATACACCTCAATACCCGACGGCACAACCAGCTCCGCCGAGCCCGTCCAAGCCACAAAGTCGGTTGAACGCAGGGCGATGGCCACGCGATTGCTGACTGCTGTAAACGCGCCGAGATCAGCCTCAGTGAGTTCCTCTGAATCAATGTTGTTCACTATTCCGTCGCCATTGAGATCAACATCAAGGTCAAGACCGCCGATGCGGATGTAGGCCTGCTTGCCCTGAGCGTAGAATGGATTGCTGTCTTCGTTCTCACAGATGATAGTGTCGGGGTCATCAATCACGCGCGGCTGCGGGACGGTGACTTCAAGGGTATAGTCATAGTCAGGCGATCCGGATTCTGTGGTTCCAGCATGTTCAAGGGTCAGGGTGTACTCTTCACCGCGATAGAGGAGGTTGGTCTTGGTTTCACATACGCCGTAGTTGAGGTTGACCATGCTGATGGTTCCGCGCGGATCTATGTCGTTCATGGGAGTGAGCCGCAGGCAGTATTTTTCGGAGTGGCCGGGGCTGTGGTCACCGAAGTAAAACTCAGCTCGGACCAGATCGCCAGCAATACTGCTTTGAGCGTTATTCGAATTGTTTATAATCCAACCTTTAAGCAATCCAGTTTTTTTCAATATTAACAAGACTTCTTTCATAGTATTTACTCTTGATTTGCTTTTTTGTTTTTTTGCTTCTTTGATGATTCGATAGCTTTATGTACACTCTCTACCGCTGGGATAACTTGCTGCATTTCATCAGCAGTAATAAAAAAGTCTTTTTTCACAAAGTATTTCGGATCAAATACTATAACCGATGTGTCATTTGAAGTGTCCACAAAATAGACACATTTGCCATTTTTTTCATCCTTCCAAAGCTCGACCGGTATCTGCTCAAGTTCAGTGTTCAAGCGCAATATTTTTTCATCCGCCTGTTTTTTTAAATCCTTTGAAATAGCTTCATGAAGACGTTTGACCATTTGCTCGTCTCGATTTGCTCCATGCCCAATGCTTTTAGTTATAGCTCTTAAATGATTATCAATAAAATGGTATTGATAACAGACTAAAGGAACAGCATCAACTTTCAGTTCAGCCAGAACGACAACATTCGTATTTTGAGAACGAATTACACCTTTAATTTTTTTAGCGTCAGGTCTTTGAGTCTGAATCATGTTGCAAGTCATACCAAGATTTACGTTTTCGGGAAAAATTAAAGTTGTATATTTTTCGCCTAACTCAACTGCGTTAATTACAGCATTACTACAGACACAGAACATTATAATTAAAAAAAACTTCATCATTAATTACCTCACTATTTGGAATAGATTTTTAAACCATTTGATTGTACAAGAATGCCTTCACTATTCTCTTGTGATCCCCCGCCATCCCATATCCAAAGACCACCATTCGAATATTGCAAAGAAATGTCATTCTGGATAACCGCTTCATCCGGTGTCCCGAGAAAGGTTGTGTGATTAATGGCGATTCCGACAGAGTTATTATGCAAATCCATTGTAGAGTTAAAGGCTTGTTGATGATCGTCATCGCGATTGTCATGCTCGTGTCCTGTCGTTACAAGTAATGCTTGTTGCTTTGTAACAAGAATGTGCGAGGCTGAGAGTGAGTTCCAATAAGCATGACGATAAGCATCTCTGTGTGGGCCTATGGGAAAGTTGTTATTTGAATAATCTATAGAATCTTGCGCATAACTTGCAATAAGCGTTGCAGCTGTAGGTCCAACCAACATTGCTGCAGCAGTTTGACCAAGAACTCCAACATTTGGAATATCCACACAAACTTTTTTGGTTATCCCGCATGAAGATAACTCGATCACGATTTCTTTGATACCGGATGAGGACCAAGCAAAAATATACTCAGTAGTGTTATCTGAAATAGTGAACCCCGCCACTATCCATTTAATGAATCCTGCCGGAAGATTGTCAACTAGTTCTACGGGTTCAATATTCACACTTGCTTGAAACAACTCATTTTGCCAAGTGGAAAATAAATTATTAGCAGAACCAATATTCGGACTATTAATATATTTCGCTGCCGATCCGGTTGGCCCGGGATTTTGAGGATGAGAAACTTTCATATCCACCTTCACAACGGTCAACTTCACAGCATCTCCGGAGTTTAATCCCTGCGGAACTAGTTTCAGCGTGTACTCGCCCGGTTCCGAGCTGGTGACATAAAGCGTTTGCGGCAGGGATGAACTTGAGAATGTGAGAGTGCTCAGCGGAGTTCCCCCAATCTGTGCGCTATACACCTCAATTCCCGATGGCACTACCAGCTCCGCCGTGCCCGTCCATGTCACAAAGTCGGTTGACCGCAGAGCAATCGCCACGCGGTTGCTCACAGCGGTGAAAGCACCGAGACCGGCCTCAGTCTGTTCCTCTGAACCGTCGTTGTTCACGGTTCCATCATAGTCTAGGTCGATATCGAGGTCAAGCCCGCCGATGCGGATGTAGGCCTGCTTGCCCTGAGCGTAGAAGGAGGTGCTGTCTTCGTTCTCACAGATGATAGTGTCGGGGTCATCAATCACGCGCGGCTGCGGGACGGTCACCCTCAGGATGTAATCATAGTCGGGCGATCCCGATTCTGTGGTGCCGGCATGTTCAAGGGTCAGGGTGTACTCTTCACCGCGATAGAGGAGGTTGGTCTTGGTTTCACACTGACCATAGTTGAGGTTGACCATGCTGATGGTTCCACGCGGATCTATGCCGTTCATGGGAGAGAGCCGCAGGCAGTATTTCTCAGAGCTGCTGCCGCTGTGGTCACCGAAGTAGAACTCTGCTCGGACAAGGTCGCCGGACGAGGAACTTTCAGAATTATTCGGATCGGAGCCGTTGGCTAATTCGGCGGCATCCCCGATCAAATCGCCGTCGGAGTCACCGCTTGTACCCGAGGTGCCGAGGTCGTTCTCCTGAGCGTTGGTCAGGCCGTCACCATCAAAATCCTCATTCGCGCCGTTGTTGGGTATTCCATCGGTATCATTATTGACTGCGGGATTCATGTTGTTGTCGCGTTCCCACTTATCCGTAAGTCCATCTCCGTCGGTGTCGGGCTGACGAGGATCGGTGGCAGGAATGCCGTTGACCTCCTCGTAGTCGGTGAGTCCATCGTGGTCGCTATCTTTTTCCAGCGGATTGGTGCCGGGATTGAGGGCGAAGGCGAGAGAGAGCCCGCTATAGATGCTTCCCGGCTGATTGTAGGAGTAGGATGCCCGAACATACTGCTGAGCACCGGATCGCTGTATTCCAATGCAAGCGTTGGCTCCGTTCAAAACCGGCGCGATATCGTTGTAGTTGACGGTGATGAGGTTGTTGGTCGGGTTGTCGGTGAGCACAATCTGGAAAGAGATGTGGTCGGCATAAGTTCCAATGCCGGTGGCGCAGAGGTTTTTGTATTCGATGACGCAGCGGCGGTTGCCGTTGGTGGGTGCTATCTCGGCCATTTTTATGGATGATCCGGCATATGAAGGAAACGCACGAAGGTCGCTCCAGTAGGGTGCGATGAATTCATGCGGGGAGTTCAGCGCGGTTGTCGAAAGATTGGACGGGGCAACCGTCAGTTCGGAGGGAAGAGCCTCTCCTGATTTCAGCAGAAATAGATAACCGTCAAGAGAGAGGGCGATGTTTGTGTGGACGGCCCCGCCGACTGTGACGGGGAAGGGCAGGGCCAGCTCTGATACGAAACCACCGGTTGTGCCATCCGGCATATGCGTGAAAATATTCACAGCGTTGGTGAGGGTGTGCCACTCCCAGCTGAATGGACGCGAGGCGACCTGGACCGCTTCGGCATCATCCGGCAGACCATCACCATCAGTATCGGCGCTGAAGGGATCGGTACCGAGCAGAATCTCCTGCGCATCGCTGAGGTTGTCGGAGTCGCTGCTCCAGAGAAGAGGGTTGGTGGCTGGATCACCGTTAACCTCTTCGTAGTCGGTGAGGCCATCGCCATCGGTATCGGCCTTGAGCGGATTGGTGCCGAGCACCTGCTCCTCGTAATCGGTAAGGCCGTCATCATCGCTGTCTGGATCAAGCGGGTCGGTGGCGGGGTTGCCGTTGACCTCCTCGTAATCGGAGAGGAGGTCGCCATCGGAGTCGATCCGCCAGGGATCGGTTCCCAGCAGACGTTCCTCGCCGTCATCCAGCCCATCGCCGTCGGAGTCTTTGACCAGAGGATCGGTCCAGAGTGTGGCCGGACCGCCGAGGATGGTGTTGGTGTAGCTGTTTTCAAAGAGCTCGAAGCTGTCCGAGAGACCATCTACGTCGGTATCGTAGAGAGCTGGGTCAGTACCGTAGAAGAGCTTTTCGTGTCCGGTGGTGATGCCATCTCCATCGGAGTCCTGCAGGGCGAAGCAGTGGTAGAAGCGGCGCGGGGCTGTGGTGGAGTCTGTCCAGAGATAGCGGTTGGTGGCGAGATTGATTGTTACAACTGTGGCGGAGTTCCAGAGTCCGGTGGAGAGGTTGTCGCAGGTGAATATCTCAAGCCGGTTGGTGGGCAGGCCGCTGTCGGGCCAGCCGATGGTCAGGTTGACGGTGTTGTTTGTCTGTGGCTCAACGGCGGTGAACATCAGGTTGGTCAGTGAGTGCGATGCGGGGATACCCCTACCCATCGTAGCTGGCTGCATCGAGGCAAGCGAGCGGCTCAAAAGAAATTTTTCTGTTTTCAGATCAACGTAATCCACAAGAGCGGAGTCGCCCGCGATCAGGGTATAGCGCATACAGATGCGGGCGGGGTCGAATATTTCGGCGAGATACTTCTGGTAAGCTAGAGGATAGAGTGCCAGATTCGGATAGATTCTATTCACAACCCAGTCAGGGGTGTATCCCGGTTCGCGGGCGATACGGGCCAGCTCAACATCATAGTCGTTTCTGATCACAAGTTCGCGACCGGGGCTGAGGGCATCTTCGTAGATCCAGATGAATGCGCAGTGATCGCCGCTCTCCTCAGAGCTGACGAGGTTATCAAGAAAATCGCGCGAAAATTCGTTTTTGTCTGGAAGATAGAGTGTGGCTCCCGGTTGAAAGAGGGTGTAACCAGCGGCGGGAGGGGCTATGTATGTGAAAATATTCTGGTCATAAATATAGCGCTCCACAAGGTCGTCAACGCTGAAGGCTGGATCGGAACGCAAGTGATTGAACAACGCGGTGGCAAACGCGCTGCCATCGGGTTCAGCGACAGGTTTACCTGTAAGCGCCGCAACAGCCACCGCGCAAAGCGAGAAGGCGGCAATGGCCGACAGGCACAGCAGCGGCATTGACCTGAAGACCGATCCCGTATCGTTGTTCTTTTTACCTCTATAGGATTTATTGCTCATTTCAATATTATTCACTGATACACCGCGCTGACTGTTATATGCCCGAGTGCATTGGGCACCTCAATCACTGTCTCAGCAGATGTTCCAATAAAGAGAGAGCCGAGATCCGTTCCGGTCGGCGTAACCGACCAACCTGAGAATTCAAGCGAGGCTTTTTCAACTGCGCTGATTGAGACTTTCGTGCCGGGCGCATAATCATTTGCGCCGATATTGACCGTGCTGTCCGCGACAGTCACTTTGTTCAGGAGCATTGACATAGGTGGCCGTCAGAGTAACATCAGCTTCCGCGACAGTGACACTAGTCGTGGGCGAGTAACGGTCGTCAACTCCGGTAATATTACCTGCCCAGCTATTGAACACTTTATTTTGATCCGGAACATTAGCATAAATGCGCACAACCGCGCCATTTGTGGCGGAGGCTGAGGCGGATATCCCATTATTGATTGTAATATTGAAAGCCGCAATGTTGTTCAGCACACAGCTAATTGACAACACGCAGACAAGCCCTAACCTATTTGGGAGAATATTCATTTGTTGCTATAGTAAATTAATTACGTTGACATATCAATTATTCATTTATCGAACTCGCAATTTTTTTATTCACTCAAGTATAAATGAAATTTCATCCGCAACTTTTCAGTGAGGGCGAAAAACTTCCGCACATCACACAACCTCTTTTGGTTGCCGCGACCAGCTGCTTTAGTGCTTTAGAGTATGTACGCTGAGCGGCCCCAGTCGTAGTTGACGCGTTTGAGAGTTTCGGCATCCGGCATGGGATAGAAGATAATGCCAGAGGAGTCAGCCGCATAAATACCTGTCGCGATTGTCTGATAGGTGAATTTTTTGAAGAAAGAGCGGTCAACGGTCTTGGTTGGCTTCGCTCCGCTGAGGGCCACCTGCCCGATGCAGTCGTGAATATGGTCAAGCTCCAGCTTGGAAACAGTTCCCACATTACCGCTGTCGCGCAGGTTGTTCTGTTCCAGAATCCTGATATCCGCGAAAACAATGGCTGGCAGCTGAACCTTGTGGGTGTCCTTCACCATATACTTTGCAAACTCGCCGGGAGAGAGGCGGCTTGCCACAAGAGGCGAAACAGGACAAAGTTCTTTGTAAAGCGCGCACCCCTTCCAATCTGCCGCAGGGGCATACTCCGTTTTCGGCAGTTCCAGGGTACGACCATCCTGGGTGGTGAGAAACAGGGATTTCATATATTGTAACGGAACATGCTCAAGCACGCGGTAGATCGACAAATAGGTCGTAGACTTGGGATCTCCGTTGGGGTGGGCAACACATTTTTCCTTGGCAAACGCCCAGTCAAAGACATCACCGAAGCCCTCTTCCACCTCGCAGAAGATCAGCTGCTCCGCGGAGCCCTTATGAGAGCCGACAGCCATATAACTGCCAAACTGCTCAGGGGTGAGCTGCGAGGCGATAAGAGCCTCAACCGGGAAAACTGTCAGGTAGTAGTGAATCATGTGAACCTCCTTGTTTGATCAATTAAAAAAATATGAGAAAAGATTGTGTTTGCTGAAGACAGAGACCGCGATCAGCGAGACAACCGCCATAATTTTGATCAGGATATCCAGCGAGGGGCCGACCGTATCTTTCAGCGGATCGCCGACAGTGTCGCCCACCACGGCGGCTTTATGGGCATCTGAGCCGCGTCCACCATAGTGACCGCTCTCAACGTATTTTTTCGCATTATCCCAAGCTCCGCCTGAGTTTGCAGTGAAGAGCGCCAGCATGATAGAGGATATTGTGGCACCGATCAGCAGTCCGCCGACAAAGTTAGGGCCGAAGATAAAGCCCGCCGCCAGGGGCGAGAGCACAGCGATCATAGCGGGGATTTTCATCTCCTTCAAAGCGCCGGCTGAGGAGATTGTGACACAGGTGTGATAATCCGGCTTGCTGGTGCCCGCCATAATGCCGGGATCCGCTTTGAATTGACGCCGCACCTCCTGCACCATCTTGCGGGCTGCATTGGCAACCGCTTGAATCAGTATGCCGGAGAAGAGATAGGGCAGCGAACCGCCGACAAAAGCGCCGACCAGTGTCAAAGGGTCCACCATATTGAGCATCAGAACCAAGCCCCCCTCAGAGGCGGCACCCGCCTGAGCGTAGAGGAACGAGACAAAGAGCGAGAGCGTTGCCAGCGCCGCGGAACCAATGGCAAAGCCTTTGCCAATGGCAGCGGTGGTGTTACCAACAGCATCGAGTTGGTCAGTGATATCGCGCACGGCTGGATCGAGTTTGGCCATCTCGCTGATGCCGCCGGCATTGTCGGCAATCGGTCCATAGGTGTCAACCGAGACTGTGACTGTCACAAAAGAGAGCATCCCGATCGCAGCCATGGCCACGCCGTAGAGGCCAGCCGTAAAATGTGCCGCGATTATGCAGGTTCCCAGCAGTGCAACCGGCAGAAACACGGAGAGCATGCCTGCGGAGAGCCCCTGCGTAATGGTCAGGGCAGCGCCTTCGAGTGACGCTGCCGCGATATCCTGGGTGGGCTTGTAATCATAACTGGTAAAAAACTCTGCGATATAGCCGATCAAGATGCCGCCGATAATTCCGAAAACAGCACTCAGCCAAGGCGAGAACACCCCGAAACGAAAGTCGATATTTGCGACGCTCTCGCCGCTGAACATAAACCATGAGACAACACCAGCCAACACCAGAGTCAAACTGGCGCCGGCAAAGGTTGTCATGTTAAGCTCCCTGTGTGGGTTATCCGATGACTTACGCAGCATCATCCACAGGATCGCCAGAATTGACGAAAACAGTCCAACCGCGGCAAAAGCCAGCGGAAAGGCGACCAGCTTCTGCACCAAGCTGTTGCCAATCTCATCAGCCCTTCCATGCGAGGAGTAGGCGGTATAGATGGCCAGTACAATGGCGGAGATCAGGGCGCCGACAAAGCTCTCCAGCAGGTCAGAGCCCAGTCCAGCCACATCACCCACATTATCGCCGACATTATCCGCAATTGTTGCCGGGTTACGCGGATCATCCTCGGGAATGCCCGCCTCGGTTTTCCCCACAAGATCAGCCCCCATGTCGGCCGCCTTGGTATAGATGCCACCACCCACACGGTTGAACATCGCGATAATGGAACAACCGAGCGCATAGCTCGAAACAGTCATTGTAAAAGGTATATCGCTGATCCCAAGCCAGTTTTTGTGAAACACCAGATTCACCGGGTCTAGCTGGCCGAGCAGTTTACCAAAAACAAGATAGATGATACCAAGCCCCAACAGAGCAAAGCCGCCAACGCAGAGGCCCATTACACTGCCCCCTTGAAAGGCAACCTTCAGTGTTTTACCAATGTCTTTAGTTAAACGTGCGGTATTAGAGACACGCACGTTGGCAATCACGGCGGTTTTCATCCCCACCCACCCCGCGCTGGCACTCAAAAAAGCCCCCAGGGCATAGGCCACCGCCGCAGACCAGGAGACAAAAATGAGCAATAGAGCTATCACCCCCAGCGAAACCCAGAAGATAATCCGATATTCAAGCCTGATAAAGGCATCGGCTCCCTCCTGAATGGCCGCTGCAATCTCCTTCATCAGCGGAGTTCCGGCATCAATCTTTTTTAACCCATAATGATTAAAAGCCGCAAGGCTAACAGCGGCAAGAGCCGCAATAAGTATTACCACTATCATATTTTTATTCCTGACCTATCGTCTTTTGTAAATTAACGTGTGTATCATAGTAGCGGTAAAATGAGGTTTAGCCAAGCGCAAACTTGATTTAAGAGTAAATTTAACGCACGCGTGTGTGATTTGCATTATGGAGGAACACCATCTTCGCTGTACCTAATCGCAGGTGTTTTCTTTCACCTCGGCATATTCCCCAGAGAGCTCTGTGCATCTGTGAGAGCTAAAAACTGGCTGCCTGCCTGTGCGTTGCACTGCGGAATGTAAGAGTTGTCGTTCGGAAGAAAAATCAGTGCCTGTCCCTAAGAAAATCCGGGCGCTCCGGTGTTTATTCCAACCCCGGCAGATGTCTCTGCCAAAGTAACCGTTCTTTTCCGGTATGGACGATGAGGGCTTCCGGAACGTCAAAACCGTCGCCCACCGCATCTTGACCATTTCACGAAGCTGAATTGCTTTAGGGGAATACGGTTCCCCTTACGGCCTATGGTATGCTCTGTGTACGCTTAACCTCCATTGTTCGCACCATACTGCGGTACTCCGCAGGAGCTCCAACACTCGATACATGACGAGGAGCTTAACCCGCCATGACAGGGACTTTCACCCCGCTAGATATGTGCACCCTCGTGGCTCACTGACGATGCTGTGCGACGATGCTGGTGGACGATTGGGATCATTTGTAAAATCGTCCACCAGCATCGTCGCCGCTATCGTAAACCGAAGGCGCAACCGCCCAGAGTGCGTGCTCTGTTCCTTCGCGTGCCACTCGCAGTCGCCCGCATAGCGAACGACCTCCTTGCTTCGCGCCTTGGTTTCCAACCGGAGATCTCCGATTGGAAATCGGAGCTGCGTTGCTCACGCACAAAAGGCACGACCTTTTTACTCGCGCACTCGCGCACTTTAACACTCCGCGCCCGGCGCGGATCTAGTCGCTTAGGCGACTAGAAAAACAATATTCAAACTGCTTTCATTTTTTTCGGCTAATTGGTATAGTTAGATTTTTGCAACCTGAAATTTAAGATTAATTTATGAACAGATTATGTTGTTACCTGATTTTCTTCACAGCCATGGCCCAGGCAGGCAATCTCTATCTTGTACCAGAGGAGAGCGCAGGCAAGGGGAGAGCGGATGGTTCACGTAAGCATCCATTCACCTCCTTGGTGCAGGCCCGGGATACAATTCGAGCGGCTAAAGCAGCAGGCAGCCGCGAAGCGTGGCAGGTCCACCTGGAAAAAGGAACGTATTTGATTGAAGAGACGGTTGTTTTTGAGCCATGCGACTCAGGCACCGCAGATGCTCCGGTGCTCTATAAAGGGGACGGCAACTCAACCATCCTCTCCGGCGGCCTGCGGCTGACAGATTGGCAGGAAGCAGATGACGGTTGCTGGGTGAGTGACATCCCATCTGATGAGAGTGGCGTCCCCCTCTATTTTGAGGCGCTTTATGTCAACGGACGGCGCGCGGTTCGGGCGCGGTATCCAGACACCGGTTTTCTGCGACCTGCGAGTGTCCAACAAAGCGTAATCACCAACAGCACCACCAAGGCGGTTCATGCTCAGGCAATGGTTTCGGCTAAAGCCGGAGAGCTGGCCCTGCTCAAAGGAGTCGACAAGGCTGAACTGAAATACGCGCAGCTGATTGTCCATCACAAATGGGACACCACCCGCCGGATTATCGTTGACTTTGATCAAGAGCGTGAAAGCATTATCACCCAGGGCGGCATTTGGAAGTCGTGGAACAAGTGGCAGCCAGACAGCATGTACTATGTTGAAAACCTGCGCGGCGCATTGAATCAGCCGGGCGAGTGGTTTTATGACGGCGTTAATAAACAAATCAGATACCTGCCACTGGCAGGCGAGCGGCTGAGCCGCTCCGAGTTCATCATTCCGCGTCCGGGCCTGATTGCATTGCTCCATTTTAAAGGCGATATCAGTGCCACAAACTTTGTTGAACACATCCACTTTGATAATCTGACACTCTCCTACACCGACTCTGTACGCCGCAAAGATCAATTGATCAAAGCCAATTTTTCACCGGAGTTTATTGGCGATCTGGAGCAGCCAGGGCCCACCCAGTTTGAGCCGCAGCAGGCGGCCTCACGCACGGAGCCGGCCATATTAGCAGATGGCGCGCACAACATCACCTTTGAGGAGTGTACCCTCTCGCACCTTGGTGAGTATGGCATCTGGTTCAGGTCAGGTTGTGTTAGCAATCGGATTCAGAGCTGCATTATCAGTGATTTAGGCTCTGGCGGCATCCGGATTGGCGCCCCTGGCTCAGAGGGAGGACGTCCGCCGCCAGCCGCGGTTTCCACCAACACATCCCCCTGGTGCAGTTCGTTTAACGTGGTTGACAACTGTATCATAAAAAGCGGCGGAAGGTTCCATGCCAGCGGAGTCGCTGTTTGGATTGGCAGCAGCTCCGACAACCAGATCACTCACAATGAGATCAGCGATTTTTACTACACCGGTGTCTCGGTTGGTTGGGTATGGGGTTACAGCGGTAGTTTTGCCCAACGAAACAGCATCTGCTGGAATCGGATCTATAATATTGGACAAAAAACCCTGGGCGATATGGGCGGCGTGTACACGCTGGGCACCTCGTTCGGCACCAAGGTCTGCAACAATGTGATTTATGATATTGACTCCTACACCTACGGTGGCTGGGGCCTTTACACGGACGAAGGTTCCGAGGGCATTCTGATGGAGAACAACCTGGTTTACAACACCAAAGACGGCTCCTTTCATCAGCACTACGGGCGCGACAACATCATCCGCAATAACATTCTCTGCAACAGCCGCGAGTACCAGGTGGCCGCAACACGCAAGGAGGATCACTGCTCCTTTGTTTTTGAGCGCAACATCGTCTGCTGGGATCAAGGGCCTGCCTTCAAGCCGCGCACTACTGAAAAGAGGGTGGTGTGGAGCAACAACGTCTGGCATATGCGCTCAGGGCCGATTGATTTTGAGGGCAAATCCTTTGGTGAGTGGCAGAGGAGTGGTGGGGGCGATCAGGGCGGATTCGAGGGTGACCCGCTCTTTGAAGATGCGGCAACAAGCTCTTTTAAGCTGCAATCCGGGTCACCGGCGTTCAAGATTGGCTTTGTCGAATTTGATTACAACAAAGCAGGAAATTATAAAAAGCCGCGCAAGTGGTCATTCAAGAACCTGTTCCAATAGAAGGAGTGGCAATGAGTTTAGAAAAACTGCGGTTAAAATTCTCCCCTTGGCTGGCAGCGCGTATCTTCGCGCCGCTCACTTTTATTGTGCCGCTGGTGCTCTATTGGCTCACGCTTTACAGGAGCATTTATCCTGGAGAGACCGCTGCCCTAACCGCGGTAGCCGCCAAAATCACGCAAACCGCCTATCTCTCCAACCCGCTCTTCACCTATGTCAGCCAACTGGTGGCTCAGATCCCGTATGGGACACTGCCCGTGCGTCTCAACCTCTTCGCCGCCATCTGCGCGGCAACGGCGGTGGCACTCTTCTACCGTCTAGTGGCGCGTATTATTTTCATGCTTGCCTGCGAAGACTCGGGCGGCTCTATGAAAGCCCTTCCGCCTGAGGGGCTAGGGGATAATTATGAAAGCGATGCCTACCGCGGAGTTGGCGCGGCTGCCAGAGCGCTCTCTCAAAACGCGGTTGAATCGGTTCCGGAAGAGGTGCTCATGCACAACCAACGGGCCTCCTACACTGCCATCCTGGGCGCGCTCGGCGCCGCCGCGGTGCTGGCATTCAGTGGTCCGTTCTGGTTCGCAGCCACCAGGCTCTACCCATACACCTTTGACCTGATGCTCTTTTTTCTTGTGATCAATCTGGTGATCTCCTACGACCAGAAAGGGCGATCCCTGGCCCTGTTGGCTGCAATTTTCCTGCTGGCAACCTGCTCAGTTGAGTCCGCCATATTTCTGATACTGGCACCTGTCGGCGTACTGTTTCTCTACCGTTCCATGAAGCTCAGCGAGCAGTTCACAACCGGCAATGTTTTGCTGTGCATCATTGTCGGCCTGGCTGGAAGTGCGCTGGCGATGGTGATCCTTTGGAATGCGGCGAGTTGGTGCATCAACATCGAGAAACCGGCATTGCGCCCGCTCCTGAATGTGTTTCAGGCCACCATGATCTCTGAGGTGTCAAGCTGGATACCGCGCTACGGCTGGAGCCGGATCTTTGTTTTGCTGCTGCTGCCCTCCATTCTCGCCTTCTTTGTCTTCGGCCACTCTTTCACCATCCGCAAACCTCTGTTTTTTGCGCTTCAATTGCTACTGGCTGCAATGCTGATCCCCTCTCTGCTCAATATGCCTTTCGCGCCCTGGGGAATTGCGCGCCAGATCTCGAAAGTGCCCGTGTATTCCTACGTGATCATTGCCTTTATCGCCGGCCTGTTGTTTGCCGTATGGCATTTGATGCGCGAGATGTACATCGAAAAGCTGGATGATGAGCTGGATTTTTATGAGTACCGCGACAACCCCTTTGTCTGCCGGGCCGGATCTCTCCTCTGTTGGCCGCTCCTGCTGCTGGCGCTCTTTGTGCCCTTCCGCAGTTACACCGACATTGACCCCAGCGAAGGTCTCTTTACCAATGAGGTTGGGGAGCGACTCTTCGAGCAGCTTCAAGGCAAAAAACTGGTCTTAGATATCCCCTTTCTCAAACACGAGATACTGATTGCAGCGCATCAGCACAACCAGATGCTCAACCTCTATTCAACCAGCGCCAATGACAGCGGCAAACTCACCCAAATGAGCATTGAGCAGATCAAAGCTGATCCTACTCTAGGACGTTTTCTTCCCCGTCTGATCAACGCGGCTGAGATATCGCCCTTCTCATTTATGCGCGAGTGGCTGACCATTGATCCGCAGGCCTGCTCTCAGATTGCGATATTCAGCAATCCTAGACGGTTGCTTGATTTTGGATATATCGCTGTGCCGCATGGCTTTTTTATGGAACTTCTACCTGTCGGAAGCGAACTGGACACCAACAAACTGATCACAGAGTTCACTGATTTTTCAGCTGCCATGTATCCCTACATGTTCACTGAGGTCAGAGGTGAGATCAATTTGCTGGCTAATCACAGGGTCGCTTATCGCCAGCAACTGGCCATGACCGGCAATGAACTCGCGATTCTACTGATTGAGCGCAAGCAATACCAGCAGGCAGCTGACATCCTGAAGCAATGCGCCCTGCTCGCCCCCGGCAACCTGAGCGTTACTCTTAACAGTTATCACCTTGCCAAAGACCTTGGCATTGACCGGGATGCAATAAAATATATCGAGCTCAAGCTGGCGGAGATCCCTACTGGCAGCTCGCTGCTCAATACCTCCACCGCAGAGCTGCAAGTTCGAAGTGGAACATTGGCCGATGTCGCCACGCTGGAGTTCGCCAAAAAACGCTTCTGGACAAAAGCCAATCTGTTCAAAAATCTCTCCATCAGCCAGAGTGATATCGCCTTGGACCCCATCCTCGAGATCCGCAGCAAAAAACGGGAACTCTATAGCGCCGTGGCCAAGGAAATTGCGGCCAATGAGTTAACCGAGGCCGATAGCCAGTTGAATATTCTGCTGGACTTCGACGACAAAGATCACTTTGCCCTGATCAATAAAGCCAAGGTCGCCATCATGCAGAAAAATATTCCCGAGGCAGGCCTCTGGATGGATCTCGCGAAGGAGAACGCTGTTCCTCCCGCCAAGCTGATCTGGCATGAGGTGGCACTGCTGATGCTGGAAGGCAAGCTCGACGAGGCCCGGGAGCAGCTGAACGAAGTTATTCCTGACCACGCCTCCAACAGTGACCTGTGGGCGCTCCTGGCAGAGATACTGATTTCCAAAGGCGAGTTCGCTGAACTTCAAAGCCGCGTCTATCCAGCACTGAACTCAGCTAGCAGTAACCAGGAACACTATATGTTTTACGTTGTCCGCGGTTATATTCTCAAACACAGGGGTGAAGAGGAGTATGTCGCTGCCCGAGCCGCGTTTCTCAAAGCACTCGAGATCAACAGCAACCTGCCGGAGATCACGAGTCAGCTGCTTGATCTGGACGCCGTGCTGGGCATTCCCGCCTTTCTTGAGGAGGATGCGTCCAAGGTGTTGATCGACCACCCTGAGCACCCGCAGGCCAACTGTTTGATGGGCAGAGTCAGGCTGAGTAGAAATCAACTTGATCTGGCTGAGGATTTCTTTGTCAGGAGCCTTGCAGCTAAGCCAACCGCCGCGGCACTGACCGGCCTGGCGGAAACAGCACTGCGCCAAGGCGACGCAACGCGCGCTGAGGGCTATATCCAACAAGCGCTGGCTCTCGAACCAACCTCCCTTGAGGTCTTACATGTTAAAACACATATTCTGCTGGCATTGGATAAAATTGACCAAGCCTCTGAAATTTTTAGCGCCATCTACGCAGCGAAGATGGATGACAATGATGTCAGGCTGACAATGATCCGCCTGCTGATCAAGCAGGGCCGCCTGGAAGAGGCAGCCATGACTGTCTCAGCCATGCTCGAGCGAGAGGACTACCTCCCCCGCCCGATTGTCAGACAACTGATGAGCCTTGCAGGACAGCTCTCAAAGGAGCTGACGCACAAAAACACAACCGCGCCCCAATGAAATACATCCTCCGCTTTTTCGTTTACATACAATATCTGCTGATTCGATTCGCAGGCATGCTCTTTGACCTTGTTCCGGCAGCTAAAGCCTACAACCTGGGAGCGTCGCTCGCGCGCGGACTTTACCCCATCTTTAAAAATCGCCGCAAGGTGGCGGTCGACAATATCCTCCAGGCCGGCATCACCGCTGAGCCTGCTGAAGCGGATCGAATCGCACGCTGCGCGTTCGGTCACCTGGCAGGCCACATCTGCGAGGCACTGAAGGTCAACCAGGTAATCAAGCAGGACAATTGGCGCGAGCATGTCACCCTCGCAATCCCTGAAAACAGCCGGCGCTTGATCTTTGATGAATTGGATCAACCCTTGATTATCCTGACCGGCCACCTGGGGGTCTGGGAGGCGGCGCTCTCAATCATCTCCTTTACCCGGCCTATGATCGCGCTCGCCCGTAAGATGAATAACCCCTTTGCTGAACGTTACCTAAAAGACCGCCACTTCCGCGGCGCGATCAAGATTGTCGACAAAAACAAAGGCTTCACCTCTGCTATCATTCGAGAGTGGCAAGAGACCGCCGCCGCCATGACCCTGGTGATGGATCAGCACGCCGGAAGAAAAACCGGTATCATGGTCGATTTTCTGGGCCGACCAGCCAGCACCCACACCTCACCAGCCAGACTCCACCTGCGTACCGCAATACCCGCCATTGTCGGTGCCGTTGTCCGCGAAGCCCCTTTTCAATATAAATTCATCAGCGGCGAGCCCATCAACTTTCAAACAACGGATGATAAAGAGCATGATATCAAAGTGCTTCTGACCACCATCAACCAACAACTCGGTGATATTATCCGCGACCACCCTGAACAATACCTGTGGGCGCATAGGCGCTGGCGTTAACCAAAAAAAACGGCGGGTAAAAGTTTTAAATCTTTTACCCGCCGCCAGGGAGGACATATATTAATTATTGTGACATACATGATCATTTTTAATCATGTGGCACCTGCACGGGGGAAGTGAAGTGCCAGCTGTCACATTTATCAACAACCTGGGGAAGGCTGTTTGATGAGTGCATATTACTATATGCACCATGTGGTGTCAATAGGACGCACCCATTTTTTTTTATTTTTTTTCATTAAATCACCTTTTTTGACGATTATTCAACAAAATGAGCTGTTTTTCGCCATTCCGACCCTCCACACCACCTGGGTGCCTGCTTTCAAACGAAAGCAGACTATCGACTGAACCTAAATCCTCGCTCGCCGCAGAGTGGAGAGGTGCGCGAGTGCGTTAGTTGCTCTTCTTTCAACTCCTGTTGTGCAAAACAAGAAGTTTAGAAACCCATTTTCTTACCTTAAATTTACGAGGTTGTAACAGATCTTTCTACCCCTCTGTTTTTTACCTAAAAAACAACGCAGCAATCTTTGTGAGCTATGTACTACTATCATTCATTTTCGTGCTTTTAGTGTGTTTCGTAGTTAAAAAAAAGGTGGAGAAGATTTTGCGCCTTTTGCGTTTTTTGCGGCTAAATATAGCGCAGTAAAAAAGAGAAGTACTAGCCGCAAAAAAGCACAGAAAGCGCAAAAGAAGGAACTTTATTGTTTTGAACTAAATCAGTGCCTGTCCCTAAGAATTTCTTGGACAGGCTAAAATTTTCTCGTTTACAAGCAGCCTGCAACCGATTAACATATTGAAAAGTTAGGAACCATAAACATGCAAGGACTCAACATGAAATCAGCTGTCATTCTCGCCACCATTATTCTCGCAACGCCGTTTTTGCTGATCGCAGACAAAACCGCCAACCGCCAGCTCAATTATTTCGCTGATGGCAACGAGAAGGTCAAAAGCAAGGATTATGCAGCCGCGGCGCGAAAGTTTCTGGAAGGCGTCAATGCTGGCGACCCGGCGAGCATGGATTACATGGGTTGGCTCTATCTGGAGGGACTGGGCCTGCGCCAGAGCACACTGATCGCAGAGGGCTACTTCCGTGAGGCGGCTGCCGGCGGCAGCGCACAGGCCTGCCGCAATCTCGGCAATATTTTCTATGATGGACGCGCTGCCGAACCCTCCGTCACCCAAGCGATTCACTGGTGGCAGTTGGCAGCTGACCGGGGTGCCCCGCGGGCAGCGTTCTCGCTGGCAACCATCCTCTATTGCGGTATTGAGGTGGAGCGTGATCAGGAAAGGGCACTCAAGCTGTGGCGCCAAGCCGCGCAAAATGGAGCTACGTCCTCAGCTGTGGCACTGATCTACGCGCAAGCTAATGAAGAGCTGAGCAAAATTGATCTGCCGGCGTTAGAACAACTCGTAAAAAAAGGGTGTTCCGCCGCCAAAAACCTGCAGCGGGCAGTTGAACTGCGGCAAGCCAATCAACTAACCGCCTATATCCCAACCGCCTTTGAACAGCAGGCGCACAATTTCTGCGCCATTGCCTCAACCACCATGCTGCTCAAAGCCAGCGGCTTAAAGATCTCCCACTTTGATCTCGCCCGCTCACGGGAAAACCACCAATGGACTCACGGTTCGCGCTGGACAGAAATGGCAGAGTGCGCCTTAAAACACGGGCGACCGCTCTCCATCCACTCGCATCCCTACACCGATGAGGGCTTTGTCAAGGGTGTCAGCGAAATCACCGCCGAACTCGATGCTGGCCGCCCGGTTGTGATTGACGTGCTGGCAACCGCGCAATCCCCCAGCGCGCACTCCATCCTGCTGACTGGTTACTCAAAAGAGAGCGCGGAGTATGTTTTCAGGAACTCCGCTCTGCCCTTTCCCGGGGTTGAGGTGATGACCGCTGCCAAATTTAAAGAGCTTTGGCGCTCCAAGGGGTTCATACCCGACAACAACGAACTTCTGCGTCCCTACATGAAGCTAAACCCCAGTTAACCTCCGCACTCGGCGCACCGCTCACTATGAACTACCCTCCTGTTACGATTGAACTCCCTGCCTGGGTGCAACCTTTGATTGCAGCCAAGGGCACATTTTTTCCATCCCTTGAAGCGCGTATGGCCCTGGTCATTGAACTGGCCGCCCGCAATGTCGCCGAAAAAACCGGCGGCCCCTTTGGTGCGGCGGTCTTCAGTGCTCAAGGCCAGCTGATCGCGCCGGGGGTCAACCTTGTCACTGCAGCCAACTGCTCCATCCTGCACGCTGAGATGATGGCGCTGGCGCTGGCGCAGAAGGTGCTCGGCCGTTTTGACCTTAGCGATAACGGAAAGCTCAGCTATGACCTGGCAGCCAGCACCGAGCCGTGCGCCATGTGCTTTGGCGCCATTCCCTGGTCTGGTGTCAACCGTCTGCTCTGCGGCGCGCGCGATGCTGACGCGCGTGCGATCGGCTTTGACGAGGGAGCCAAACTCCCTGACTGGCAGGCAGCCCTCAGGGCGCGCGGCATTACCGTGATCCGCGATTTAATGCGTCCTGAGGCCATTGCAACCCTGCAAGCGTATGCAGCCGCTGACGGCTCTATTTATTAGTCGCTTAGGCGACTGGGAAAAACAATTAATTGTTCTTTCCAAAACGTTGTCTATCGTCGCCTGTAGCGCACTTGCGCATGTCGCGCGACTTGCAGGTTTTATTAAAGTTGAAATGTGTAGTGTTGGCGGAACTTGTCCGGCGTAGCCCCGCTTGCGGTCGAAGCCGGGTTGCGGGACGACTTGTCGGGCGTAGCTCCTGCGAAGCCTGAAGACGGATGAGCCAAACAAAGATAATGAAACCCTTTGGCGCGCCTTTGGCGGACAACCACCTGGCTGCCGCTGATTGCTTCATCCTCCTGCGCCAAGGCTACGGCGGACACAGTAGAAGCAACCCTACACCCCGGGATGCACCTTTCACGAACCTGCTGCAAAATGCCGCTCTACGGGCGACATTGGTTGACGATGCTGTGCGACGATGTTGACCGACGATTGGGATCATGCGTGAAATCGTCCACCAAAGGCGCAGCCGACCTCAGCAGCTCCGGTTTCCAACCGGACATCTCCGATTGGAAATCAGATCTACGTTGCTCCCGCGAATCTCCGCGAATATTGCGCTTTAAATTTTTTCTCTACTGCGGAGAGTCGTTAATGGATAAAAATTTAAAGCGCAGAGTCCCATGTTAAAATTACAAGTCATGTTTTTAAAAGTGATCTTATGATAAGGGTATTTCAAGCGATTAGCGACCCTGCGTAGCAGGGATGAAATACCCTTATCCTTTCGCGGAGATTCGCGGGTAAAAAATCTGAGAACTCTACTCTGTGCTGCCTTTGTAAGAGATAAAAAACGTGCACAAAAAACACGAATATGAATGATAGTAGTACAAAGAGCCGCGCCAGAGCTCGGTGTTCTTAGTTGCTATTTTACGGTAGCGTCACAATACTCCTTATATAGAGTGGCGATTCCGGCCTGCTGATTATCACCGGAATGAAACACGAAGCGATAACGGAAGGTGATGTGGCTGCCAGAGGAAATTTTTAGGTCGCCGGAGCCGGCAGCTTGCTTGGCAAAATGATGTAATCCGAAGGGGTTTGCGGCGAAAAGACCGTATGTGCGCACGTGCCAACGTGTTGGATGACGCGGATTGGAAGGATGATCGAAAATCGCTATACCGACCATTTGATCCTGCACCGCTCCCCAGTAATCGACCCATGCTGCTGCCTGACCCCACGCCGCTCCATCTCGTAAACCTTCGCTGTTGACGATATGTCCTTTTCCATTTGCGCCGCCCGCGGCCATTGTCGATGGCACGCGAATCGACATGCAGCCCTCCTTTGTGTCGCCAATGACAAGATCGCCATGTGACGCATTCAGCGTGATCTCATAGTCGATGCTGCGCACAGCACCGTCGGTGCGGAAACGAAGCAGGCGCTCATCAGTGCAGATCACGGTGCCGCCGGGCGACACCCAGTCGTTGAGCGAGCTGATCACACCCTCGTCTCTGCCCGACTTGAGCGTGATAAACTTCGTGTGTCGAGTCTTGCCGAAAGCCTGCTGTTCAGACCAGAAGTTTATGTTGTTAATGTCTCCGTGTGCATACCACAGGCCTTTGTGATGTACGTGGTCTTGAGAGTCATTCGAGTTCTCCGCCATCGGCCAGTCGCGCGTCATCGGCACGCCTGTTGGTCCGAAGATTGGATACAAGTACGGTCGCGCAACATCCCTGTAGTTATAATCTGCAAACCGGGCACCATTGATCTCCACGCGTACAACTCCGTCTGTCTCAAGGACTGTAATTTCGGCCCTCCCGAGCGTTACAATCATGCTGAATCCGAGAAGCATCACACCTTGTTTCAACATTTTTTAGACTCCTTTCGGGGTATTACAAAACCCTTTACAACTCCAATACAAGGTAGCGTCTTTTTCAATCAGTCTCAAGCGAAATAATAGTTGACAGTTTAATAGTTGAATAGTTTTAATTTGTCCTTCCAGTGTTTATTTCGGCGGCGTTCATAATAACACAGTCGGCCATATTCCGAGTCACTCCTTTGAATTTGGTGCGCAGAAGGAATATGGTGACGGCACAAAGTCAGTCTGTAGGTGTAATTGTTAATGGCTCCAATGTCGGGACTCTTTCAACCACCTCTCAAACATATGAGAAGCAGCTTTCATCTGCTTTCAGTGCCACGGCAGGTGTTCCGCTGACTTTAACCCTGACAGGCGCATCTACCGATAACCGCGTGTTGCTGATTGACGATATTATTGCTCAACAAGCTCGGAGTGACATTCCATTGAACGCCTCCATCCGCAGCCACTGAAACTGTCTTTCGGTTGTATTTAATCAGGGTGCCTACAACAAGCTCTCCCTCATGTGTATAGAACTGCACCCTGTCCCCTAGATTGAATTTAATCATATCCGACTGAGTTTTAATCTGCTGAAGCACCTTCATTCGTGCAACAACAAGTTTATTTAGAACTCGCAACTCATCAAATGTCATATTCTCAATATTCATAACCATTAACCTTTGCTACCATAAATCTTACCCCATGCTTTGTGCAGATCTTCAACCATCACATAGAGAGCGGGAACGAGAAAAAGGGTGATAAAGGTAGCGAATAAAATGCCGAAGCCCAGCGAGATGGCCATAGGAATCATGAACCGCGCCTGGCGTGAGGTTTCAAAGATCATCGGCGCCAGCCCCAGAAAGGTGGTCAGGGTGGTCAGCAGCACAGGGCGGAACCGGCGCACACCGGCATTGAGAATTGACTCCCGCATTCCAACTCCGCGCTTAACCTCATTGTTGGCATAATCAACCAACACCAGAGAGTCGTTCACAACAACTCCCCCAAGCGCCACAATTCCCATTAGGCTGATCATACTGAGAGGGTAGCCTAACATCACATGCGCCAAGACGGCGCCCACAATGCCAAAGGGAATACAAGCCATAATGATCAAGGGCTGGGTGTAACTTCGGAAAGGGATGGCCAGCAGGGCGTAAACCACCAACAGCGCGGCAATAAACCCTTTCAACAAAGATGCGAGCCCCTCACGCATATCTTTCTGGCTTCCGCGGAAGACCTGTGACAAACCAGGGTATTTCTGTTTCAATTCAGGCAAGACATCCTTGAGCATCAGGCCCAGAATATGCTCCGACTCACTGCGCGGATTAACATTGGCGGTAACTGTCAGCAGACGGCGTCCATCCAGCCGGTTGATAGAGGTATAGGCGCGACCGCGTGTGGCTGAGGCTACATCGCGCAGCGGCACATCCGTACCGGCGGGGGTGCGTATTAAAAGGTTCTGCAGGTCATACTCTGAACGACGCTCGGACTCCGGCAGGCGCACCATAACCTTGATCTCATTACGCCCCCGCTGCTGGCGGAAGGCCTCGGCCCCGTAGAAAGAGTAGCGCACCTGACGCGCCACATCCGCGGCTGTCAATCCAAGGGCCAGCCCTTCAGGCAGCATCTTGAAATTAAACTGCGGTTTTCCATCAGCGTAGCCATCATCAATATCAGATACAATGGGAAACTCCGCCAATTTGCCTGCCAACTCAGAGGCCGCTGCCTCCAACATATCAATATCATGATGCGAGAGACCTATACTCAAAGATGACCCCCCGCCTGGTCCGCCACGATTGTGCTCAAACAGCAGAGTTTCGATGCCTGCAACCGCACCAAACTCTTTTTTCCAGAGTTCAGTGAATTCAGGGGTGGAGATAGGACGCACATCCGGGTCGGTTAAATATGTCTCAACCATGACCACATGGCTGCCGGAAACTCCGTTAAACGAGCGTCCGACATCAGCATAAACCCCGAAAGAGAGGTTGGTTCCGCCGTTTTCCGCCACAATCTTTTCAGCGGATTTAATCAGGCGGTCGCGCACTTTAAAGGTGCTTTCAACCGGGGCGCCATAGGGCAGAACAGCGGTGGCGGCCGAGTAGTCGGCATCCACACTCATCATAGGCACAATTCCGATGCGTCCGCTTTTGACGTAGGCCACGGTTCCGATCAAAAGCAGCAGCCCTGACGCCAGAACCAGATAGCGCCAGTCAACCGCAATTCTCAGCAACGGCTGATAAATACGATTTACAAATCCGAAAAACAACCGGTTAAACCCACTCTGAAACTTTCGATACGCCCGTGCTATCGCAAAATTAGTTTCCAGTTTGAGACCGCCGAGTTGCGAAGGCAGCACAAAGACACACTCGATCAGCGAAATAAGGAAGACCAGGTTAACAACTATCGGAATTACAAACCATATTTTACCGATAAAACCAGGGAGAAACAGCATCGGCAAAAAAGTGACAATATTCGTCAAAGCACTGAAAGTAACCGGCATCATCACCTCGCGGGTACCGAGAATAGACGACACAAGAGGATCACCCCCGGCTTGCCGGTGTTCAAAAACATTTTCGCCGACCACAATGGCATCATCAACAACAATACCCAGTGCGATCAAAAAGGCGAACATAGAGATCACATTAAAAGAAACACCAAAAAGCGGCAGAACAAGCAGACCGCCTAAAAATGAGATCGGGACACCCATCATGACCCAGAAAGCCAGACGCGGCTCAAGAAAAACTCCCAAAATCAGAAGCACCAGCACCAGACCGATGGCACCGTTTTTCATCAGCAGATTAAAGCGTTGCTCATATACCTTGGCGCGGTTGCGGCGTTCCTGAATTTTCAGACCCTGAGGCAGCTCTCCCTGCACCTCACCAAGCACCTCGCGCACCGCTGCCACGACATCCAGCGGTGTTTGATCGCCCACACGGTACACATCCATTTTGATCGCCCGCTTGCCGTTCCAATTAACAAAATTCTCGGACTCTTCATCAAAACCATCTTTTATCTCGGCAATATCACGCAACCGGACCAGCGAGCCGTCAGCGGTGGTGATAACAGGAAGGTTAGCAAATTGATTGCCGTAATCATGACGCTCATCCATACGCAGCAGAATCTCACCGGAGGTGGTTTTAATACCCCCTCCCGGCAGCTCAACTGCCAACGCATTGACACGCTGAGCAACATCCTTAAGAGTCAGGCCATGTGCGCGTAGTGTATTCTGCGACGGGGAGATTGTGATCTGATAGGGACGAATACCGGTTATTGAAACCTGGGTGATACCAGGGTGCTCCAGCAGACGATCCCTGATAATCTCAGCCTGCTCTGCCATGACCTCCTCCGGCACATCACCGTAGAGCACAAAATCGATTACATCGCGCATGCGGTCAGAGAGCGCAACCACAGGTCTTTCCGCATCTTCCGGAAAGGTTGTAATACGCGAAACCTCCTGCTGTACATCCTGATAGACCTTCTGACGGTCAGCCCCCTCCAGAACCTCAGCAATGATAGAGGCCCGACCCTCCTGTGCCCGGGATGTGACCTCTTTAACCCCCTCCAATCCGCGCAGGTTCTCCTCAACCACCATCACAATTCCGCGTTCAACCTCCTCGGGACTGGCCCCTGGATAAGCGATGGAAACAGTGACAAAATCCAATTCAAAGTCAGGAAAGACCTCTTTTTTAATGGTCACTCCTGTAAATAACCCGCCGACAATCAATACGACCATCATCAGACTGGAGGCCACCGAATTACGCGCCATCCAGGCGATCGGGCCCTTAGGGATTAATTTATCTTTTAAGTCTGTCATGGTTAGGGAGTTGAAGGGGTTAGGGGTTAGGGAGCTGGAGGGGTCAGGGGTTAGGGGGTAGGGAGCGGGAGGGGTTAGGGGTTAGGG
>JAQUCE010000088.1 GCA_028686345.1 Kiritimatiellia bacterium | reverse complement strand
TTGTTCATATTATGTTTATATTACACGTTTTTATAATTGCGCATCAGGCCCGTTTGTTCCTTGTTCATAAAGAATGAGCGGATGCTGGTTAGCCTGGGAACGCCGGGCGGCCATCTGATCACTGATAAGCTCTATCAGGACTACCGTCTTGAGCTCCAGTATCGCTTCGCAGCCAAGCCGGGCAACTGCGGCGTGCTGGTCCATGCGTCCACTCCGCGCGCACTCTACCAAATGTTTCCAAAATCAATAGAGGTGCAGATGATGCACCAGAATGCCGGCGATTTCTGGTGTATCTGTGAGGATATCACTGTGCCTAATATGGTTGAGCGTCGCGGGCCGAAAGAGAAGTGGGGCGTTGATGGCGACAAAAACCGCCGCATAAAAAACCTGACTGACGGCTCTGAAGCACCGGTGGGGGAGTGGAACACCATGATCATCGAGTGTCTGGGCGATGCGGTCAAGGTCTGGGTCAACGGCGATCTCGTCAACCACGGAACAGGCTGCACTGTCTCCAAAGGGCAGATTGCGCTGCAGGCTGAGGGCTCGGAAGTCGAGTTCCGTAAGCTTGAACTTCAAGCCATCACAAAACTGAGCGAGTAAAAACGAACAACTAAATATGAAAAACAAAGCACCCCTTCAAGCATCTCTTCTCTGCATAGCACTTTCGCTAATGGTCAACAGCTTTACGGTGAGCGCAGCTCAACCCAATATCATCTATATCCTGGCCGACGACCTGGGCTATGGTGAGCTGGGTTGTTACGGACAGGAGAAGATCGAGACACCCAGCCTTGATAAGCTTTGCCGTGAGGGCATGAAGTTTACCCAGCACTACTCCGGCTCGCCGGTTTGCGCTCCCTCCCGCTGCGTTCTGCTGACCGGCAAGCACACTGGTCACGCTTATATCCGCGGCAATGATGAGTGGCGCGAGCGCGGCGAGGTCTGGAGCTATGCTGCCATGAACAAGGAGCCCAATTTGGAGGGGCAGCGTCCTCTGCCGGCAGGCACCAAAACCATTGCCTCGCTCCTGAAAACCGGCGGCTATACCACCGCCTGCGTGGGCAAGTGGGGACTTGGCGCGCCCAATACCGATGGTGTTCCCAACAAGCAGGGCTTTGACTTTTTCTATGGCTACAATTGCCAGCGCCAAGCTCACACCTACTACCCGCGCCATCTCTACCGGAACGAAGAGCGCGTGCTGCTGCGTAACCCGGAGATTGCGCCGAATACCAAGCTCCCCAAAGGCGCTGATCCGCTTAAAATCGAGAGCTATGCCAACTATCAACTCACTGATTACGCCGGCGACCTGATGTTTGATGCCATCACTGGTTTTGTGGCGGAAAACAAGGCCAAACCGTTCTTTCTCTATTGGGCCACCCCGATTCCGCACATGCCACTTCAGGCACCCGAGCGCTGGGTAAACCATTACGTCAAAAAATTTGGCGATGAAGAGCCTTATCTCGGCAATAAAGGCTATTTCCCCTGCCGCTACCCGCGTGCAACCTATGCTGCCATGATCTCTTATCTGGATGAGCAGGTTGGTCTGTTGGTTAAGCAGCTCAAAGAGATCGGCGTGTATGACAACACCCTGATTATCTTTACCTCTGACAATGGGTTCTCTTTCAACGGCGGCACACAGTCGCCCTGGTTCAACAGCGGCGGTCCCTTCAACTCTGCTGCTGGCTGGGGCAAATGCTCGGTTTACGAGGGCGGCATCCGAGTGCCTTTGATTGCAGCCTGGCCCGGCAAAATCAAGCCCGGTTCCGAGAGCGACCATATCAGTGCCTTCTGGGATGCCCTGCCCACCCTCTGCGAGATCGCAGGTGTCACGCCGCCCGCGGATATTGACGGCATCAGCTACCTGCCGACCCTGCTGCAGCAGGGCAACCAGAAACTCCACCCGTATCTCTACTGGGAGTACCCTGAAGCTGGCTCAAGCCAGGCAGTGCGCGCTGGCAAATGGAAGGGCATCCGCAAAAATATTTCCAAAAGGAATATGAAGATTGAACTTTTCAACCTTGAAGAGGACATGCGCGAGTCAAAAGATGTGGCCGCCGCAAACCCCGAGATCGTGCAAAAAATCGCAAAGATAATGCAAGAGTCCCACACCCAGGCCGAGCTGGAGCGCTTCAGGCAAAGGGCGCTGGGCGATGAGTGACGCGCTGCGTCACTTGAGGAATGGGAACGGGAATGGGAATGGGAAATAGGAAGGATGGGAGGAATGGGAAGAATGGGAATGGGAGGGATGGGATGTGAGAGAGGCGTAAAGGGTGCGAAAAACGTTGTTGTGTTTTTTACCCTAGTCTTTGTTATCTCAGCCTCTACGATTCTGGCGCTGGAGCCCTTCAGGATTGATATTGTCGAGGAGGGGAGTGGCTGGCCGGTTCCGTTGGTTGAGCTGCGCACCACCCACAGTGTGCGTTTTGTCAGCGATAATGCGGGAGTTATTGCTTTTGACCTCCCTGAACTGATGCACCGCGAAACCTGGTTCGATATCGAGGGCCATGGCTATGGCGTGGCTAAAGATGGTTTTGGATACAGCGGCGTAAGGCTGACACCGCAACCAGGCAAAACAGCGGTCGTGAAGGTGAAACGCCAGCTCCCAGGCAAACGGCTGGGCCGCCTCACCGGCGGCGGGCTTTTTGCCGAGAGTCAGCGCTGCGGCTTGCACAGCAGCTGGAGGGAGCAAGGCATCCTCGGTTGCGACACCATCCAGATTACGCAGCATAACAATCAGCTCTACTGGGCCTGGGGCGACACAACCGTCGCCAAATATCCCCTCGGCCTTTTTCATATGATCGGCGCCACCACGCCGCTCAAGCCGCTGACATCCTTTGAACCGCCGGTCGCCCTGCGCTATAACTACTTCGGAGCAACACCGGATGAACCCAAGGTGATTGCCCGGATGCCGGGGGAGGGCCCTACCTGGATCAGCGGTTTTGCCTCGCTGCCGGATGCCGAAGGGAATAATCGTCTGGTTGCCACGTATGAGAAGATCAAAGGGTTTTTAACTCCCTATGAAACCGGACTCTGTCTGTGGCATGAGGAGAAAAAACAGTTTGAACAGTTGAAGGTTTTATGGAAAAAAGATGGCGGTACGGACAAGCCACCCCTCGCGCCCGATGGTCATCCAGCTCGCTGGAAGGATGGCGCCGGTAAGGAGTGGATTTTGTTTGGCGATCCCTTTCCCCGCCTGCAATGCGAGGCCAGTTTTGAAGCTTGGCAAAACCCTGACTCCTGGCAGAGGCTGGAAGCGCAGAAAAGTGTCCCGGCAGCTGATGGCAGCGCACAGATTGAGCCCCACCGCGGCTCAATCGCATGGAACGCTTACCGTCAGCAATGGGTGGCGGTTTTCACCCAGTATATCGGTACACCCTCCTTCCTGGGAGAGATCTGGTACGCAGAGGCCGAGCAGCCGATTGGGCCATGGACGAATGCCGTCAAGGTGGTGACGCACAACAAGTACACATTTTACAACCCGCATCTGCACCAGGATTTTACGGAAGAGGGCTCTCCCATCCTCCTGTTTGAGGGAACCTACACCAAAGAGTTCAGCGGCACGCAGGAGGCTACGCCGCGCTATAATTACAACCAGATCCTTTACCGGATCGACCTTGATGAACAGGCGTTTAAGTTCAAATGAATGGTTTAATCAGCAAAGAAACAAGCACAGCCCTGATTGCGGCCGCACACATGGCGGCAAAAGAGGCTTATTGCCCCTATTCAAATTACCCGGTGGGTGCCGCTCTGCTGGGTCTGGATGGGGTGATTTACAGTGGCTGCAATGTGGAAAACGCTTCGTATGGCTTGAGCATCTGCGCTGAACGCGCGGCAATCTTCAATGCGGTTGGCGCGGGGTGTCAGCAGTTTGTCGCACTGGCACTGGCAGCCGGGCAGGATCAGCCCGGCACACCCTGCGGGGCCTGCCGCCAGGTGCTCGCTGAATTTTGCGACCAGGAGATGCCGGTTTATTGCGCTTGTTTGCAGCGCGGCCCAGTGATTACAACAACTGTCGGCGAACTTCTCCCGCTGGCATTTGGCCTGCGTAATGGAGTTCAGTAGCTTTTTATCAGGCGTTGTCTTGCAAGTGGAACTATGCCCCTCGACACACAGAGCGGCTAGACCCGCGCACTGGGCGCAGATTGGCGAAGTGTTCGTGAGTGCGTGAAAGCAACGTAGGTGCGATTTCCAATCGGACATGTCCGGTTGGAAACCGGAGCTACCAGAGCTCGGCATACTGCAACAGGCTCTTGAAAGGCGCGCCCCGGGGTGTAGGGTTGCTTCCAGCATGTCCGCCGTAGCCTTGGCGAAGGAGGATGAAGCAATTGCGGACACCGGGTGTTTGTTCGTCAAAGGCAGGCCATGGGGTTTCATCATCTTTGTTTGGCTCTGAGAGCCAACCCTACACGTTTCCACTGTGATGAAGCCTGCATGTCAAACGGCAGGCGCGCGTCAGCCGGGCGGCTGGCAGGCCGAAGCTGTAGGGCGGCGGGCCGTGACCGCGTCGCGCGGCGAATGTGTAGTGCACCTCTGACTGAAGTCGGCTCTGCCTGCGGTTTACGATAGCGGCGACGATGCTGGTGGACGATTTTCAAGGGCGGAGTTTTTAATCGTAATCCGCTATCGTCGTACAGCATCGTCGGCCGATGTCGCCCGTAGAGCGACTGCTGCACTAAGTTTGGAACTTCTTAATAACCAGCCAGAGAACAAAGAGCACGCTGAAGCGTGAACAACAAACGTTTTGCCCCGTAAGGTTTGTTGTCCAGCCTTTCCGTGTCCGGCGTAGCTGCGAAGCGCGAAGACGGAAGGCTGCTCCAAAGCGGGTTATTGAGAAGTTACGGTAAAAGCGATAATGGAGTAGTGCAAGCATCTTGCTTGCAGAAAACATTTCATTCAAGCTGGAAACTTGAGGTGAAACTTCATCTATATTGGAGTAAATAAAGCGCAGATCGTACATGTGGCAAGGGCCTATAAACCTTTGTCAGACAATTTTTTGGAAAGAACACCTGCATCCCGGCGGGATGCAGGCAAAAGGAATTAACATCATGATCATCATTGAACCGCATATTCACATGCTCTCGCGCACAACCGACGAGTACACCGCCATGCACAAAGCCGGGATCCGCGCCTGTGTTGAGCCCTCTTTCTGGCTGGGTACCAACCGCCGTTATGCGGGCACCTTTTTTGACTACTTTAATTTGATTCTTGAGTTTGAAACTGTGCGGGCCGCCCGCTTTGGGATTGATCACTACTGCGCCATCGCGATGAACCCCAAGGAGGCTGAGGACAGGGGGTTGGCGGATGAGGTGATCGACGGCATGGCCGAGTACCTCGATCATCCGCGCTGTGTGGCCATGGGCGAGGTGGGCTTGAACAACATCACCGCTAATGAAGAGCATGCAATGCTGCGGCAATTGCGGATGGCGGAGGAGCGCAGGATGCCGGTGATTCTGCATCTGCCGCATTTCGACAAACTGCGCGGCGCACTGCGTATCCTTGATATCATCAAAGTCGAGGGGTTCACCGTGGAGCGGATTGATGTTGATCACAACACCGAGGAGACCATCAAGCACACACTCGACTCAGGGTGCTACGCGGGCATGACTGTTTATCCCTACTCCAAGCTCAATCCCGAGCGGGTCTCCGCCATGGTGCGGCAGTATGGAGACCAGCGTGTGATTGTCAATGGCTCGGCTGACTGGGGCATCTCAGATCCGCTCTCATTGATCAAGGTGGTTGAGTACATGCAAGGTGATGGCCACAGCCAGGCAGTGATTGAAAATCTGGTTTTCAACACAGCGATGAAGTTTTACAGTGCGTCGCCCAACTGGAAGCCGGACTTTAATATTGTGCCGCAGGATCCAGCCACCTATCAGCGCCAGCCGTAGCGGTCAGCTAAACTAAAGCAGCTTTGCACCACGAAGGCACGAAAAACACGAAGATTTTTAACGCGAATTTGCGCGAATGGTGCGCAGCTTTAGTTCAACATAAAAATTGTGGCGGGTGCAGATGGCACAACCGCGCTGCGATACAGCTCAAAACCATTAAAGCGCATGTCATAGGCTGTGTCGGTTGTCTGCAGCTTGATGACCTCATCGGTGGAGCCGTTGGCAGAGAAACGCGCCACCAGCGTTCGCAGAGCCTTGGGCGCAATGTCTGCGCTAATTGCGTGGGCACTGTCTTTCACCTCTCCGTCCGCAATAATATTCATGGCGCAGACACCGTAGTGTATTCCGTGTGAATAAACAACTATCTCATAGTCCCCGCGTTGCAGCCCGCCCAGAATTATATCTATTTCCGTGCCTTTGATATCAGCAAATACCACATCTTCCAGCATCTTGGCCATTTCATGCGTGCCGTCGCCGCGGTCACGGTAGCCAATGAGAGCGGTTGTGCCAGCCGGGGCGAGCGTCACCGTCACGCTGTTGTTTACTCCGGCCGGGCTGGTAAAAGTTTCGCTCTGTGGTTCAGAGTATTTTCCGTCGGGACGGCTGAACTCCTGAAATCCCTTGTCGGTTTGCAGGCGCTGACCATTTGCGCCGAACTCGACGGCCAACACGCGGCTACGCCCGGTTTCGCGCAGCTCCACACCATTGAGAAAAGGCATATACGTGGTGTCAAAGGCGTTTGTTCCATAGATGCTCACGCTGGGTTGATAGGCGAGAAAGGTGGTTCGGAATTTCCAGGACTCCTCCGGAGTGTTGATATTGTTCGCATTAAAGTGAAAGCTGTTAAACGCATCCTTGTTTCCAGCCTGATACCAGGCTGATTTATAGCCAATGTTTGCATCAGTGTCCTGCGACAGAATTGTCAGCTCGTACTCCTGGTCAACTGTCAGCCCGTCAATATCAATGTCGATCCTGTGATCCGCAAAGATAAAATCCGCAAAGACGTTGTCCGCCGGCAATTGAGGGCGACAACGGGTCGGTGCATTGGTGCTGGTCGAGGTAATGGTCACGCTGACATTGTTGTTGGTCACGCTGCCTGTGTTTTTGTAGGGGCCGTCGGGATTGAGCCCCAGATATCCAGGGGCGGTTGACTGCTGTGCGCCGCTCTGCCCGCTGTTGGTCAGGTTGACATCGACCTTGATAACATCTGTGTACTTCGGCGGCAGCTCGTAGATCTCAAGCCCGTTAAAGATCACCACTTGGTTGGGAGCGCCACCGCGCGCCAACAACGCGAAGGCACCGTTGGCATCGGTTTTCATGCGCAGGTCAAAGTGCCCCTCATTCGGTTTGGCATTGAGGTTGCGATGGACCTTCAGGTATCCGGCATTTTTATAATCCACACTTGTTGCAGTGCCGTCCACCCAGATGCTCTCGGATTTGTTGTTAGAATCAAGATCATAATTAAAAACACGCACCCGGTACTCATGCTCTGGCTCCAAGCCGGAAACATCCACCCGCAGCGCAACATTGGTGTCCACAGATTTAATTTGTGCATGAGTCATATCACGCAGCATGTTGGCATAAGGGTGGTTGGCCAGCGGCCCGGCTGTACCGCGGTCACGGTCGTCGTCATGTCCGATGCGACTGATTGTCAAGACAACGTTATTCGCATTGGTGCCGGCAAAGGGTGTTGCGGCTGCCGAGTTACCTGAGTCCATAACTGAGGTATGTCCATTAAAGGTGTTCCTGAGTTCAGATTGATCAACATCAAACTTGGCAACCGCCTCATTCCAGCCCAACGCATGATGCGATACAGAGATATTCAACACTGCAAAAGCAGCGCAGTAGAGATAACGATTTGATTTCAACATAATGGTCACCAATGCCTTTCAGTATGTCCGCCGCTATGCGGTGGACGCCCATTTCTCACCTTAAAAACAACATAGCGCGTTCATTCCACTCCGACAAAGTTTGCGACAAAGTTTGCGCTTGCGCCGCAAGGTCGTTTGTGGGCCGCGGTGTAGGCCCGCACCCTACAGTTGCGACTCGTGTTGCAACCGATTGGCACGCGCTTTTTACCCCGCGTCAAAGGTGCCACCTCCTCACTCGCAGAGAGACGACACAAAATTGCTTAACCGTTAGCAATGATAATACAGTGAATGAGGCTGTAATACAAGCGCTTTAGTTGCTATTCGCTCAAAAAAACCCTTATCCCTTCGCGGAGATTCGCGGGCAAAAAAATTATCACGCTACCCCGTTTTTCTACCCCAAAAACAACCCGGCGTACTCTCTGTGCCCCTCAGTGTCCCAGCGGCAAAAAAATTGGTTGCCGCCAGTGCGTTGCACGCAGACAGGCGGCTATGCTGCGCTAGGTTCCTGATTATCGCTTTTACGGCAACCTCGCATAATCCGCCCTGGAGCAGCCTAAGGCTGAATAACACGTGTTATAGGCTAGCTATTTGTAACTAAAAAAGAACACTTCATGTTTGGCGTGAAATTTGCTATTATTATGCAAATTTGGTAATGCGACGCTAACTGGGTAATAGTTATGAATTTATTTATACCAAGAGAAACTGATCCGAGCGAACAGCGCACCCCGCTGACACCCTCCACAGCGGAGCGGCTTGTCAAGCTTGGCGCTGTTGTTGAGGTCGAAGCCGGTCTCGGCGCGACATTAAGACACACCGACGAGGCGTTTAGTAACGCCGGCGCCACTGTGGTTACCGACCGGTGCGCAGCCCTTGGCCGCGCGAAGCTCGTGCTGCGTCTTCACAAACCGCCTCGCGATGAGGTTGCCGCCATGAAACCGGGCACAATCCACATCAGCCACCTGGATCCGTTCAACGAGACAGAGTTGATCCAGGATCTGGCCTCAGCCGGGATCAGCGCTCTCTCAATGGAGCTCATCCCGCGCACCACGATTGCCCAGAAGATGGATGCCTTAAGCTCGCAAGCCAATCTGGCCGGCTACGTGGCTGTGATCCTGGCAGCAGCGCGCTTGAACAAGATCCTGCCCATGATGATGACCCCCTCGGGCACGCTCACCCCTTCGCGCGTTTTTGTGATCGGAGCTGGCGTGGCTGGTCTGCAGGCGATTGCGACCGCGAAACGGCTCGGAGCACGCGTGGAAGCCTTTGATACGCGCCCCGTGGTCGAAGAGCAGGTGCTTTCGCTGGGTGCCAGGTTTGTCAAGGTGGAACTCGGTGAAACCGGGCAGACCAAAGACGGCTATGCGCAGGAGCTGACAGAGGAACAATTGCAGAAGCAACGCGATGCCATGGCCAAAGCCTGCGCTCAGGCAGACATAGTCATCACCACCGCGCAACTCTTTGGCCGCAAGGCACCGGTCATTGTCACGCGCGAAATCATCGCGGCCATGAAGCCTGGCAGCGTGATTGTGGACATGGCTGTGGAGAGCGGTGGCAATGTGGAGGGCTCGCGCCTGAACGAGGATGTCGATATCAACGGGGTCGCTGTGCTTGGCTTCGGCAACCTGCCCGGACGCGTCCCGGAACATGCGAGTCAGATGTACGCCAACAATCTGGTTAATCTGGTCGACCATTTCTGGGACAAGGAGAGCAAGACCTTCCCGCTCAAACTGGACGATGAAATCATTCAAGGATGCCTGGTCACTCACGACGGCGTGATCGTGCATCCCGCGATTAGGAAGAAGTTAAATCTCGATGCGGAGGCCCAATGAAAAAATTAACCTACACCCTGGTCTGCACAACATTGGCCCTTGCCTGCACAGGTTTTGCTCTGGCAACGGAAACGCCGGATGCAAAGAAAGCGGGCGAACAATATACCTGCCAGCTGGCTGTATCCTCGAAAGCCGGCACCAACGCAGAACTTTGCCGGCAGCTGGTCGCAGAAGAAGGAGTGGCTGTTGACAGCAGCGTTCCGCCCATGGGCTTGCTGCTCTTCATCTTTGTGCTGGCCATCTTTTTAGGGTTTGAGTTGATCTCCAAGGTGCCGTCCCAACTGCACACCCCGCTGATGTCCGGCTCGAACGCCATATCCGGCATCACCATCGTGGGTGCGCTGGCGGTAGCCGGCATGGACACCGGCGGAGGCTGGTTCAGCACGGTACTGGGCACGTTGGCAGTGGCCTTTGCTGCCATTAACGTGGTGGGCGGGTATTTGGTTACTGACCGCATGCTGAATATGTTTAAGAAAAAGGAGGGAGGTCCGCAATGAATCTCGACAACCTGATTAACCTGAGTTACATCATCGCCTCCGTGCTCTTCATCTATGGTCTAAAGATGCTGGGTTCAGCGGCCACCGCCAAGCGTGGAAACCTGATCTCAGCCGTGGGCATGTTGGTCGCAATTGTTGCCACGCTGTTTTACCGGGGCATGAGCTACCAGTGGATCATTGCGGGCCTGGTTGTTGGTGGCACGATCGGGGCTATTGCGGCGCAGCGCATCAAAATGACGGCCATGCCTGAGATGGTCGCACTGCTCAACGGGTTCGGCGGCATCGCCAGTCTGCTTGTGGGCTGGGCTGAGTTTTATAATCGCCCAACCAGCCCGACCTTCACGCTGGTCGCTATCTCCCTGGCAGTGCTGATCGGCGGAATCACGTTTTCCGGCAGTCTGATCGCCTATGCGAAGCTCGCCGAGAGGATGGATGGAAAGCCGCACCTTTTCCGCGGTCAGCAAATCGTTAATTCAGCACTTGTGCTCGGTGCGCTGGCACTCGTAGCTGTTTTCGCGCACTCCGGCGACTTGGCCGCTGCGGCTCTGATCGCGCTGATCGTGCTCTCGCTTGTGCTCGGGGTGCTGGCGGTTATTCCGATCGGGGGCGCGGACATGCCTGTGGTCATTGCGCTCTTGAACAGCTATTCAGGGCTGGCCGCCTGCGCAGCGGGTTTCGTGATCTTGAATAATGTCCTGATTGTGGCCGGCGCCCTGGTCGGTGCCAGCGGGCTGATCCTGACTTCGATCATGTGCAAGGCCATGAACCGCTCCCTCTCGAACGTGCTCTTCAGCGGTTTCGGCGCTGTGACCGCAACCGGCGCCGCCGGCAGCGGGGAGCAGCAGGGTGAGGCGAACCCTCTCTCAGTACAGGATGCCTACTACATTCTCGAAGCCGCCCGCTCTGTTATCATCGTGCCGGGTTATGGCATGGCCGTTGCTCAGGCTCAGCACGTGGTGCGCGAACTCGGTGAATTGCTCGAAGCGAATGGCGCGGAGGTGAAATATGCGATTCACCCGGTTGCCGGACGCATGCCCGGGCATATGAATGTGCTGCTTGCGGAAGCCAATGTGCCGTACGAACAACTGGTTGTTCCGGAGGATGTCAATCCTGTGATGACCACAGTGGATGTGGCGATTGTGATTGGCGCGAACGATGTTGTCAACCCGGCTGCCCGTGAGGATCAGGGCAGTCCGCTGTGGGGCATGCCCATTATCAACGTAGACTTGGCGCGCACCTGTATTGTTTCCAAGCGCAGCCTTAACCCCGGCTTTGCCGGGGTGGAGAATCCGCTCTTCTTTAAGGAGAACACGCGCATGCTCTTCGGAGACGCGAAGAAGAGCATCCAGGCCCTGGTCTCGGAGTTTAAGGATGCGTGAGGGGGGAGAAGTCAGAATCAATACCGATAGGCGACCCCGGGTCAGTACGCAACGCACCGAGTCACCTGGTCACCAAGTCACTAAGTCAAAAAACAGCTTGTGACCTGGACTGCGGAGCAACTTGCAAGGGATCGACAAAATTTGCGACAAAGAGAAAACATACAGGGAAAACCCCTTAAATTATTTGAAGTTACAGGCAAAACAATATATGAGCATACTACATAAAACGACAGTTACTTTGCTGGCCGCTATGGCCTTGCAGTTTGCCGCATGGCTCACCGTGTCAGCGGCCAACACGGACAACCCTGCGCAGATCCGCACAAGACGCGTTCCGGCTGGGGCAACAATGGCTGCCGAGACTACAATTCATGAGGTTGGCGCCGAAGTCGTTTACTCCTTTTTTCCAGAGGTTGCCTATACCGTGACTGTTTCGCGCGTCGAGCAGGTTGCAACGCAAACAGTGGCGATCCAAAGCAAGGCGCGTGACGGACGGGATATAACATGTCTTTCAGTGATTGCTTTGGATAGCGCGCGGCTGACGGTTCGTGATTATGACCGTCAACGCTTGTATCAGTGTGTGAGTTTGGCGGATGGCGGGCGGGAATATCGGGAGTACGATCTCTCGAAAGAGTTGCCGAGAACTCCCTGCCCGCCAATGGCGCCTCCAGTGGCAGATGCCCTGGGAAAAGAGGCGACGCCCGCTGTTGATTTAATGAGCAGCGGCGAGGTCGCCCTTGCCGCTGCTGCGACGGTTTATCTTGATGTCATGGTTGTGTTCGACACAACAGCGCAGGCATGGGCGGCGAACAACGGCGGCATCGCGGCTTTCGCTGCGGATGCAATTGCGCGTATGAATGTCGCGATGCAGACAACGGGCATTGACTGCACATTCAGGCTGGCAAAGACAGTGACGAAAAGCTATACCTATAACGGCACTGATCTTTCTAACGTGCTCAATGACATCACCAACAACACCGGGGTGTTTTCTGATATCGAGACGTTGCGGACAACATACGGCGCCGATCTGGTGACCTTGATGGTGGATACTGGTTCCGCATACGGGTCGACTGGAATAGGCTGGCTGCTCTCTTCATCGCCTTGGTGGCGTGCGCGTTATGCCTACACCACGTGTTCGATCCGGGCGGTCAACCAAAGTCACACGCATACCCATGAAATCGGACACAACCTTGGGTGTGGCCACGCTACAAATCAAGTATCTTCTCCAGGCCCCGAATTCTTTCCGTATTCAGCGGGCTATTATTTTACGGCCAACAAAAAAAAATACCACACCATCATGGCCTATAACAATGATGGATATGGTAATTATTACTACGACTCCGACTACTTCTCGACGCCGTTGGAAACCTATGGTAGTTCCGGGGTTGTCGTTGGCAACAGTAGTACATCCGACAATGCCCGCACGATTCGTGAGACAATGGCCGCTGCCTCCGCATACCGGACATCCGTGATAATCACGCCCCCTTCCGCTCCGACAGGTGTTTCAGCGACCGACGGCACGCTGACCACCGGTGTTACGGTGACTTGGAATGCCGTGCCGGATGCCTCGTACTACCGTGTCTACCGCGCCATGACATCAGGTGGTACCAAGTCAGCGCTCGGGAGCTGGCAGACAGGTGTTTCGTACTTTGACGCCTCGGCAGTGGCGGGAACCACGTACTACTACTTTGTCGCGGCATCCGCTGATTCAGCTGGGACGCACCCCAGCGCTTTCAGTGCGTACGCCACAGGAAAGAGAGCATTGCCCATAAACGACGCCTTTGATTCCGCCTTGGCATTGTCCGGCAACTCTGGCTCAACCAGCGGAACAAACGAAGGCGCAACCAAGCAGGCGGGCGAACCAGAGCATGACGGCGAGGCCACTGCCGTGAACTCCCTCTGGTGGACGTGGGCCGCGCCTGCGTCTGGGCAGGTTCTTTTCGATACGATCGGGAGTTCGTTTGATACAGTGCTGGCGACTTACACAGGCACGGCGGTGGGAGCGCTAACGCCTGTCGCCAGTAATGACGATGCAATCGGCACTGCGAGCCGAGTTGCAGTAAACGCGATAGAGGGGACAATCTATCGAATTGCCGTGGCAGGCTATGGCGGAGAGTACGGAACGCTCGTGCTGAACTGGAGCTTTGTGGCGGCAACCGAGCCCATGATCGCGAGTTCATGGATAACGACAACCTCAGGGACCAAGTACTATCATGTGAGTTTTAACGTCAGGAGCGGCCATATGTATTATGTCCAGCGTACGGATTCGCTGACCAGCCCGTTGTGGTTGAATGTTGCAACAGTCGTGGCAACATACGACGGCACCAAGACGGTCAGCCTCACTATTCCCTCGGCCAAGGCCTCCGGTTTCTATCGAGTCAAGCTAGCGGAATAGTTGGAGCGGCGCGGAGACATTGAAAAGAAAGGCTGCGGCGTTAACAACATAGTAAAGGACTTTCCAATGCAGGTACATATTTCTTCGCCCCGCACAGCTGGCAGCATGGACACTTTCCCCATGACACGGTTTACGCTCCTGCCCAGCATCTGGGCAGCCCTGCTCCCTTGTGGTTTGCACGGTGCCGCGCGCGTCAGCGAAATCGCGCTTGAAATGCCAACCTACGGGTTTTCGGCGCCGAATCCTATTCCAGAGCCGGAAACAGAGGTCAGCAGCCAAATTTGGCCGTACTTCAAGTTTGAGGGTTACTCGGCTGTTTCCACGCCTTGTTCATGGAGCTGCGTCCGTCTGGAAAACGATGCGATCTCAGTGGATGTATTCCCCGAAATCGGCGGCAAAATCTGGAGCGCGCACGACAAGCAGAGTGGTCTGAATTTCATCTACCGCAACAACGTCGTAAAGTTCCGCAACATCTCGACGCGCGGCCCCTGGACCAGCGGCGGCATTGAGTTCAATTTCGGCATGCTCGGCCATGCGCCAACAGCCTCGACACCGGTTGATTACGCCTTCCGGTCAAATGTGGATGGTTCGGCGAGTTGTTTCATCGGCGTGCTGGAGCTCATCACGCGCACCCGCTGGTGCATTGAGATCCGCCTCGGTGCAACAGATCGTTTTTTTTACCACACATACCACATGGTACAACGCCTCCGCTCTACCCCAACCCTGCTACCAGTGGATGAATGCCGCCTACCCTTGCGGCGGCAGCTATCGCTTCCCAGGCTCCGCACGGCTGAGCCACGACGGCAAAGTTGAGCCCTGGCATAAGGATGCCGCCGGCCGCGATCTCTCGATCTACAAAAACCATGACTTCGGTCACTCTAAGTCCTATCACATTGTCAACGGCGAGACAGGGTTTTTCGGTGTTTGGTGGGAGGAAAAAAGTTTCGGCTCTATGCATGAGGCCGCCTGCTACGACCGGCTTGGACACAAGATCTTTATTTGGAGCCTGTCACGATCCGGTGCCATCTGGGAGGAGCTCCTCACCGACACAGACGGCCAATACGTCGAGCTGCAGGCGGGTCGCTATTTCAACCAACCGACCCACGGCAGTCATTTAACCCCGTTCAAATTCCCCTCTTTCCCTGCTGGCTCAACAATTACATTCAACGAACGCTGGTCACCGGTTGCGGAGGCCCGGACACTCGATACCCGTGCCGCGAACTCCGGCAATGTCAACCGTCCACTCAAGCTGCCCGCTGATTTTGACTGGAGCACGGTTTACGGTCAGACGCAGCTTGCGGAGCAGATGATCAACATCAAGCATTACTCGAAGGCCGAACCAATCTTGCGCACTGTGCTTGCCAAAGAGCCATACTATCTCCCTGCTCTGGTCTGCTTGGCCGACCTGCTGATCCATTGCGGGCGTTCCGCTGAAGCCCTCGCGTTTAGCGAGCAAGCACTCGCCATTGATGCCTATCACGACAAAGCCAATTACCTCAGCGGGGTCGTTTTCGCGGAGCAAGGCGACCGCCCGAATGCCCTTGACCGGCTCAGCGCAGCCGCGCTTTCACCCCTTTTCCGTAGTCCCGCCTTAACCCGCATCGCCGCGCTTGAGTGCGCCAACCAAGAGTTTGAACGTGCGCTGGAGAGTGCTAACCGTGCGCTAGAGGCCAACCCTCTGGAGTTTTCAGCACTTCATCTGCGGCTCGTGGCACTGCGGCTGACGGGACGGAAGGACGAGCACCGGGCGGCCTGCGCGGAGGTGCTCAACCGCTTCCCGCTCTTCCATCCGGCACGCTATGAAAACGACCCTCACTCCTTTGTGGCCGGGATTCGATGTGAACTGCCGCACGAGGAGATCCTCGAAGTCGCCCACCTGTACGCCACCGCCGGCCTGTTGGCAGAGGCTGCGGCTGTTGCCGCGCTGGCTCCCGGAAATTTTCTCGCTGCTGTAACCCGGGCATACCTGCTGGCCCAAGCCGGTGACAGCACCGCGGCAAAACGCGCCATGGAAGAGGCCGAAGAGCTCGACACCGCATTTGCGTTCCCCTTCCGCCGCGAAACCCTTGCCGTGCTTGAATGGGCGCGGGCGAACTCCGACTCATGGAAACCGCGCTATAGCCTCGCCCTGCTGATACGCCATTTTGGCGACAAAACCCGCGCGCTCACATTAATGAACGAGAGAGATGCCGACCACGTGCCGTTCCTGCTCTTTCGCGCCCGCCTACGAAATGGCGAGCTGGCCCTCGCTGATATCCGGCAGGCCCAAGCCCTAGGCGACGACCGATACGCCGTCAAAGCAGAGTGGCACTCCCAAGCCAGCGCTGGTGATTGGCAACAGGCGCTGAAAACAGTGCAACGGCTGCTGACCGCCCACCCGGAGGACAGCGACGCCGGCATCCTGCTGGCCCAATCCTATCTGCGTTTAGATGATTACGCCCGCTCTCTGGATACACTTGACAACGTGCATTTCCTGCCGTCAGAGTTTACCTCAATCACGCGCGCCATCTACCGTGAGGCCTGCCTTGCGCAAGCCATTGCCGCGTTTGGCAAAGGTGACGCAGCTGCAACGCGTGACGCGCTCCGGCGCACCGGCATCTGGAACGAAAAACTCGGTGTTGGTAAACCCTACCCGAATGAGATCGACATGCGGCTTGAAATATGGCTGCTCGCGCATCTCGAGCAGGATAAAACCAAAGAAGAGCTGCTTGGCCGAGTTGCCGAGGGTTTCGACCCGGAATATGATCGTGCCTTTGACGCGCTTGACCTGCTGACAGTGCTCGCACTGCGCGAGCTTGGGCAGAGGGAAAAAGCCGAAACCGTTCTAGCCGCTTTTGAAACAAACGCGGTCGGCGCTTGGTGCAAAGCCGTCTATCAAAAAGATCAGGCAAAGAGAGCAACGCTCTTCAAAGCAGCGGCTTACAACTCAAACGTCCGCCTGCTTGCGCGGCTTTTCGCTGAATAGAAAATCAGTGCCTGTCCCTAAGAAAACCCGGGGTGTAACGCAAAAGAGGACAATTGCGCCCAGATACAAAAAAGCCCTGTATCTATTGGTTGAAATCAACAGATACAGGGCAAAATATGGAGCCAGCTATCGGGATCGAACCGATGACCTCGAGATTACAAATCACGCGCTCTACCAGCTGAGCTAAGCTGGCTCAGAAAAGAGATCTACAAGTTAGCACACCCCTCTATCGAATGCAAGCCGCGAGCTTGATTTTTTAAACTTTTTATTGCCTTTAATGATTTTAAAAGTTCAAAGTGAAATATCGCCTTGATATTTCCCGCTCTAAGCCGTAATATACTCTCTCTTTTAGCGCTTGTAGCTCAATTGGATAGAGTGTCGGCCTCCGAAGCCGAAGGTTGTGGGTTCGATCCCCGCCAGGCGCACCAATTTTGAGGGAAATTTTGATTCATCCAATCCTTACATACGGCAATGAGGCCCTGCGCGCTAAAGCGATTCCGATTATCGATATTAACGAGAAAATTCTAGCGCTGGCGGAGAATATGCTTGAGACAATGTACGCCTCCAATGGAGTTGGGCTGGCCGCTGAACAGGTGGGACGCACCGAGAGTATCTGCGTGATTGATATCCCGCCAAAGTTAGAGAAACCGGAGTGTCGCGAGCAAAACGCGGCCATCAAGATGCCTTTGGTTCTGATCAACCCCCAGATCATCGCCACAGAGGGCGAACAACGTGATGAAGAGGGATGCCTCAGCTTTCCCCAGATCGGAGTGCAGGTAACGCGCGCCTTCCGGATTACAGCCTTATACACTGACCTGCTGGGCATGCGGCAAACCATCACCGCCTACGGACTGCTGGCCCGGGCGCTCCAGCACGAGCTGGATCACTTGAACGGTGTGCTGCTGATCGATCAAATGAATTCGGTGCAGAAGCTCGCGGTTGCCGGTAAATTGAAACGACTGCAAAAGCTGAATGGCGCCCTTTAGCCAACACACCTGGCAGGCTAACCAAAGCTTCTAAAATCCTTTTTCAGCTTTACGCTCTATTAAATTTAACAAAAAGGAGATCAAAAGATGAAAACACTGACCCGAACTTTGATTATTGTTTTAGCTCTCTGCGTGTTCAACGCGTACAGCGCCGAGGCTTGGCAGCAAGCGGCCGAAGAGGCGGTGCGCTCTGGTGTCACATGGCTCAAGTCAGCTCAAAAAGAGAACGGCGCATGGTCAGATGACCGCTTTCCCGCACTCTCCGCGCTGGCACTGTGGGCCACCGTCGCCTCACAGAGCGGCGACCCGGCTGCCATTGACCAGGGGGTGAAATACATCACCGGCGCTGTCCAGCCTGATGGCGGCATCTATCATGCTGTTCCCGGTCAGAAGGGCGGCGGGCTGAGTAATTACAACACCGCGATCTGCATGATGGCGCTGCACGCGACCGGACGAAAGGAGCTCGACCAAATAATCCGCAATGCGCGCACCTTTGTGGCAGCAGGGCAGCACACCGGCGGCGACATCTACAAAGGCGGCTTCGGCTATGACCGCAGCAATGATCGTCCCTATGCTGATCTAATGAACACGCACTTTGCCATGGAAGCCATGCGCCGCACCCAGGGGGTTGAGGATGCGCGTCCAGCTGAACAAAAGCGAGCTGATATCAAGTGGGATGAGGCACTGGCATTTGTTGAGCAACTGCAGAGCCCGCCGGCAGCCGGGGCGGAGCAGCAAGGCGGGTTCGCCTATAACCCCAATGACCCGAAAGCCGGCATTGTGACCAATGCCGCAGGCAGGGTTTTTCTGCGCGCCTACGGCAGCATGACCTACGCCGGGCTGCTCTCAATGGTTTACGCCAAAGTTCCGCCGAATGATCCGCGGGTGGTTTCAGCGCTCGACTGGGCCGGCAAACACTGGACCCTGGAAGAGAACCCGGGGATGGGGCACCAGGGCCTCTACTTTTTTTACAATGTGATCGCCCGCTCGCTCTCTGCCAGCCGCCGGGATGCGCTTCCGGGCCAGGCAGGCGACATCTCCTGGCGCAGGGAGCTGGTTGAAAAGGTCATTGCGCTGCAGCGTAAAGATGGCTCATGGGTGAATGACAACGGGCGCTTCTGGGAAAATGATCCGGTGCTGGCCACCTCCTATGCAGTTCTGGCACTGGAGTTCGCGGCTAAGATCACCGAGTGAGGCGCGGTTTTTGACACGGTGACCTGGTCACCAAGTCAATCGCAAAATTGTCAAATTCCAGCTTGAAAACCAGGAGCTTAATCCTCTATAATGGGTTCTTCATTAGGAGGGGTGTCTGAGTGGTTGAAAGAACCGGTCTTGAAAACCGGCGTGCCGCAAGGTACCGGGGGTTCGAATCCCTCCCCCTCTGCCATTTAAATAAGGAGGACAGATGAAGGCTAAAGTCGACGAAGATCTCTGTATTGGTTGCGGTTTGTGCGTAGAAATATGTGTGGACGTATTTGAAATGGATGATGCCATCGCTGTAGTGGTCGCAGACCCAGTTCCCGCTCAGTCGGAAGAGTTATGCCGTGAGGCGGCGGAGAGCTGCCCTGTGGAGGCAATCTCAATCGCTGAGTGAACACGCTCCCCAAGTGAACATGCTCCTCAACGGTATGCCGCATGAAGCCAGAGATAGTTAACATTATACTCTACTGCGACCAGTGGCAAGATACAATTTATTTCTACCGTGACACCATCGGCTTTCCCGTCAATATGGCGAACAGCTGGCTGGTTGAATTTAAAGTAACCGAATATACCTGCCTGAGTGTTGCCAATGCATCGGCCACCTCTATTCGCTCCGCTGGAGGGGCAGGTATTACCGTCACCTTCAAAGTACCTGATCTGCAAGGCGTGTGGAGCGCATTGGCGGATAAAGGCGTAGCAGTCGGCCCTATTCGGCCAAGCAGTCTGGGTGGCCAAGCTTTTTTCCTGCATGATCCTGAAAAAAACCGCCTTGAATTCTGGTCCGCATAAGGGTTAACTCGGACAGCCATTTTACCTTTCACAAAGAACCTAAATCCGCGTCAAGCGCGGAGTGGAGAGGTGCGTGAGAGCGCGAGCAACGTAGCTCCGATTTCCAATCGGACATGTCCGGTTGGAAACCGGAGCTACTGAAGCTCGGCTGCGCCTTCGATTTACGATAGCGGCGACGATGCTGGTGGACGAGCCCACGCATGATCCCAATCGTCCACCAGCATCGTCGCACAGCATCGTCAGCCGTAGTTTGACCAGGGTTATGATTCAACCCGCAAGCGGAACTACGCCGGACAAGTGCCGCCAAACCTACACGTTTCCGCTTTAATGAAGTTTGCATGTTGCACGGCTGGTGCGAATACGCTACGCTGTTTTTAAGGTGAAAATGGGCGTGGATGATTGCGCAACAAGCCGCAACTCCGCTGTTACACGGTGGATTAATGCAACGATTCGCAGATGCGCCCTATTTCGTGTGATTGACGGAAGTTGTTATATTCTGTACTATTCTCACATGAAAAAAACATACTCTATGATTGCTGTAGCACTGGCAGCTGTGTTGTCAGCGCATGGGGCGGATGTGAAACTTATCTATACCTTTGCGGATAAAACCACAGAGTCGGTTACGAAATCACTTGTGCAGAGGGGGAGCGTACAGCATTTCAGGCTTAAAGCTGCGGATTTGCCTGAGGGGTCAAGCAGATTGAGGTGCTGCCGGATTTCGCCACTGCGAAAACCGGAGAAGATGGCTACTTTGTGATGCCGAACGCCTTTTATCTGAGCGTCCGAGCCAAGGCGGGCCTCTATACACTCTCCTCAACGTTTACGCTCGATCAGTTCGGGATGTATGATGATATCGCCATTGATTTTCATATGCTCTCCGGTGACGATGCTAACTACTCCGGCATAGCGCGCACCTATCGTAAATATCAGCTGGACCGCAAGGCCTGTATCCCCCTGAAAGAGCGTATCAAGCAAAGCCCTGAACTTGAATATTGTATGAACTCAGTTGAGATCCGTGTGCGTCAGGGTTGGAAGCCCGCCCCCAGTCCGGTTGAGGAACAGACTCTGGAAACAGAACCGCCGATGAAGGTGGTCACCACATTTGACCGGGTCGGTGATATTGTTGACTCGCTTAAAAAAGCCGGAGTTGAAAAAGTTCAGATCTGTCTTGTCGGCTGGAATCGCAAAGGACACGACGGACGCTATCAGTCTATCATGGTATTATTCTCTCCAATCCATTTACAAAGACCACCAACTATACGATCAAGGAGGATCTTGCTCGGGTTAAGTTGGCCGGGATACTCTGCTCCCTGGCATTTGGTACATATGCCGACCATAAGCTGGTCATTGAAACACCTGTGATGTCGCCCGAGGAAGGGTTGCTGCTTGGCAATAGCGACCTTTCAGCAGGTGTTTATCAAACGGCCGATGTTTGTTGGCAAAGGGCTGACCTACGACTATAATGGATGACCCCGGTGTGTGATTGCGCCTTTTTTAATTTCTTAGTTCCGAAAAGCTGCGGACTTTGCTATTCTTTTTTGATGCACCCTCTTTTGAAACAACTGACTGACCGGCGGCGCTTTGGGATCAAACCAGGGCTGGAGAAGATTCGATTCCTGCTTGAACGCCTCGGTAATCCGCACCACAGTGTGGCTGCCATCCATATTGCCGGTACCAACGGCAAGGGGAGCGTGGCGGCGATCTGCGACTCGGTCCTGCGCGCGGCTGGCTATCCGGCGGGGCGTTATACCTCGCCGCACCTGAACTCAATCAATGAACGTTTCCTGATCAATGGCATGCCGGTTTCTGACAAGGTGCTGCTGTCTGCGGCGGAGCAGGTGATGGCTCAGATCACGACCATGGAGCGGGAGCAAGATCTATACGTCACTTTTTTTGAGGCCATGACCGCCATCGCCTTTTTGCTCTTCCGTGAGGCTGGCCTGCGGTTGGCGGTGCTGGAGACGGGCCTGGGCGGACGTTTGGATGCGACCAATGTGGTCGAACCGCTGGTGTCAGTCATCACCCGCGTGGGACTGGATCACTGCGAGTGGCTGGGCGAGACAATCGCGGAGATCGCCGCTGAGAAGGGGGGCATCATCAAGCCGGGCCGACCAGTCGTGGTGGCGGCGAATTGCGCGGAGGTGTTAGCGCTTCTGGCTGGTTGCGCCGCGGATTGCGGCGCACCGCTGGTGATGGCAGCGGAGCGGGTTTCATTGACGCGGGTTGCCGGCGATCTGACCGCGCAGACAATCAAAATTTCAACCGGCAACCGCACATTGCCGAAAATCACTACCTTGCTGGCAGCCCGTTATCAACTCGAGAATATCGCCGCCGCGGTCTGCGCTCTGGATGTGCTGCATGAGCTGGGAGTTGCGATCAGTGATGACGCCTTTGTCAAAGGGCTGGCGCAGGTCAGTTGGCCGGGACGTTTTCAAAAGGTCTGTGATCATCCGGTGGTGATTCTTGATGCAGCGCATAACCTGGACGGCGCGGAGGCGCTGCGCCAATCCCTGAAGCAGTGCGGCATCAAAGACCATGTGATGCTGGTGACTGGTTTCTGCGCTGAGAAAGACGCGATTGGATTTTTAAAGCGGCTGCAGGGGGTGGTTAAAGTCGCCTGGGCCGTGACGATTGACAATCCGCGCGCTTTGGCAGCACCGGAGGTGGGTGCTCTGATGCGCTCCGCCGGCATGCGGGAGGTCGTTGAAACAGCGTCAGCGGTTGAGGCTATCCACAGCGCTATGCAGTGCGCACAAGCGGAGGGCGGGACGGTGGTGGTGACCGGTTCGATTTTCCTGGTGGCCGAAGCCCTTGAATTGTTTGACCGCACGCTGGTGACTGGACAGCGCAATTTGAATGAGAGCGGTGAGGGCAAGAGGGCAAGTGCGCGAGTGCGTTAGTGCGCGAATGCGCGATTGAGGTGGGCGCGCATTTTGTGCGGGATCAACGCAGCTCCGATTTTCAATCGGAGATGTGCGGTTGAAAACGGAGCTACTGAGGTTGGACACGTCTTTGGTTGACGATGGCGGCGACGATGCTGGTGGACGAGCCCAAGCATGATCCCAATCGTCGGTCAACATCGTCCACCAACATCGCCGCACAACATCGTCGGTCGATGTCGCTCGCAGAGCGACCACTACACATGCGCTGCACCCCGGAGTGCAAGGGTTGTCGTTCAGTGTAGCAGCCGCTCTACGTCGCGACAGGATAAGCCCAGTTTCTGGGGATTTGTAAAATCGTAAATACAATGAAAGAGAAAGTAGACATCCAGCGGGTAACCAATCCCGCCTGGCAAAGGTTAGCCACCGACCA
>JAQUCE010000008.1 GCA_028686345.1 Kiritimatiellia bacterium | reverse complement strand
CCGTCGAGCTTCCGCTTTAACTCTTTCAGCGCGAGAATCCGCTGCCCCTGCTCCCCTTTTTCCTCTGAGAGCACCGCATAATTATGGATTAACTCCGGCGCAAGAGAGGACCCTGTCACCAAGCCCAGAGCCATGCGGTAGTAGAGCAGCGCCTGCGGATCAATCAGGTTGGCCAGTGCGCGCTGAGGGTCGACTGCACGGGTACCGCAGAAAACGCGGCTCTGCCCGCCGATAATCCAGGGAAACTCGCCGCGACCCAAGCCAGCGTGACCCACCTCCGGAAAAGTGCCAGCCAACTTAAACCGTCCTTCAGTGCCCAGCGCGAGTTCAAAGTTCACCTTAAAGGGCTTGCCATCCGCTGTTATCTCGCTCTGCAGTGCAATCATATGCGCACAGCCCTCCTTAGGGCTGGCCGCGAGCAGTGCCGCAAGATCCTTGAGCAGGCTGCCGACCAGCTCAACCGGTGCTGAGTGCTGTGTATTCTCAGGAGGGTGCCAGGTGGCAGGAACATCCGCCGCGAAAAACGCGGTCAGGCCATCCATGATGCCAGCCAGGCCAGCCATCGCAGAGTAGTGCCCCACTCCCGCCAGAGAGATCTCACTCTGCTGCGAACCAACGGCATTGAAGAGTTTGAGACTGCACGCAGGTGGCATAATCTCATCCTTCTCAGCCCGCACCATACGCAGCCGGTTCTGCCCTGCCATCCGCTTTAACTGCGGCACAGCATTCAGCGGATCCTGGCGCATAACACACTCCCAGATCCGTTCCTGCTCCTCAGCACTTTGTTTTCCGATAAACTCGCGTAAATCGCGGGTCTCGCGGGCTGAGAGAATCACCTGTTTCAAATCTCCGGCAACCAATGCCAGATAGGCCCGCTGAATGCGCGGCTCAAATGCGCAGAGTGCACCCGCACGGATAGCCCCAAGGCTGATACCAGCCACCCCGAGCTTATGCGGATCAATCCCCGACACGCCTTGAACAACATCCAGGCACCGACGCGCATCTGCGGTGCTCTGATCAAAACCAGTTATCAGCGTATCAACGCTCTTCAGCAAAGCCCGGCGTCCCTCGCTGCCGCCACGCGCGCCATAATAAGGCTGTTTAAAAAAGATGGCAGCCACGCCGGCTTCGGAGAGCCGCGAGCAGATCATGCGGCAGAGCGCGAAGTCGCCATTCAAAATATGCATGCAGACAACCGCCGGAAGGGCACTCTGCGGGGTTACCCCAACCGGCAGATACAGCTCGGCCGGCACAACGTTGTTCTGTGCGCTATCCGAGACCACCGCCGAGGGGTAGGTGATATCATAGATCAGATGATTGCGCACCTGCTCTCTGAAAACCCGCTTGTAGGTGAACGGTTCGGCTGTGTAACTCCCGGCAGCGGGAACTGCGATAAGCTCTTCAGCCTGACTATCGCCCTGACCATAAGCAGAGGGAAGCAGCATGACCCCAAAAAATATAAAAAACCGCAGCCACAAAAGGCAGGCGGTTTTTTTATTATTATTGCACTGTTCCATAGTTAATCCTCAAGGAGTCAGGCGTCAGGAGTCAGAGTGATCTCCGACCTTCCGGCTTATCTCTTGCAGGTTACTCCGCAGTCCAGCCTACAAGCTGTTTTTTTGACCCGGTGACCCGGTGACCTGGTGACCGGGGGCATTGCTTTCAAATTGCATTGCACGAGACTGTGCTTTGCCGGCGCGCTCCGCGCCCTGCAGCTTTGATTCGCGTTTCACTAGCCAGGCGCTACGAGCCTGCTGGACGCTGAACCCTGAACCCTGCATCCAACGACACCCCGGCTTTGACAATCGCGGCAAAGGAAGCGGCCTGCAGCGCAGCACCGCCAATCAGCCCGCCGTCAATATCCGGCTGGCTCAGAAGCTCAACCGCGTTGTCGGGCTTCATGCTCCCGCCGTATTGAATACGTACGGTGTTGGCCATATCACCAGAGGAGATCTCAGCCAGGGTGCGGCGAATCAAAGCGTGCGCCTCCTGCGCCTGCGCAGGTGTTGCCGTGCGTCCGGTTCCAATTGCCCAGACCGGCTCATAGGCAACCACAATCCTGGTAAAATCATCTCCAAGGTCTGCTAAACCCTCTCTGATCTGCTTGGTAACCACCGACTCCATCTGTCCGCTGTCGCGTTCTTCGAGCGTTTCACCAACGCAGACTAGCGGAGTCAGACCAGCTGCCAAGGCAGCCTTGGTGCGTTTGTGCACAGTTTCATTTGTCTCGCCAAAATACTGACGGCGCTCACTGTGGCCGATGATAACATATTTGACACCCAGATCTTTAAGCATCGCGGCGGAGATCTCGCCTGTGAAGGCCCCACTCTCATCCCAATGAACGTTTTGGGCACCCAGACCTATCGCCGAGCCCTTAACCGCGGCGGCGGCATCTTTCAAAGCAACCGCCGGCGGACAAACAACCACCTCAACACCTATAACTCCTTCCAGCTCAGCCCTGATCTCCTCGATCAACGCCGCAGCTTCGGAGGCTGTCTTGTTCATCTTCCAGTTACCTGCAATAATTTTTGTGCGCATATCTCTCATATCTCCTTATTTCAAAAATCAACCGCCTATTATGCCTTTTTCGCCTCAGTTATGCAAGCCCGCTAATCATCAAATTTACGACAAACAACACCCGCCTCAGCCAACAACGCCGCGGTTTGCGCGTTGAACGCATAGTCGCCGCCATAAACAACCTCCCGGATACCGGCATTGATAATCAGCTTGGCGCAGGTCAGGCAGGGGCTGATCGTGACATAAATCGTGGAGCCCTCCAATCGTATGCCGTAGTAGGCTGCCTGACAGATGGCATTCTGCTCGGCATGGACGCAGATGCACTCCTCCAGACTTGAACCAGAGGGTGCGCTCCCCGCGCAACGGGCGCAGCCGCCGGCAAAGCAGTTGGTCACACCACGGGGAGTGCCGTTGTAGCCGGTTGAGATCACCCGGTTCTCAGAGACCACCACTGCCGCGACCTTACGGCGTGAGCAGTTGGCGCGACTGGCCACCACCGCGGCAATACTCATAAAATAAGTATCCCAGTTAGGGCGCGGATCAGCAACAGCGGTGTTGATTGACATCATCAAGTTCCTCATCAGGCAATGGCTCAAAAGCATTCATAAAAAACAATAACGCAAAAAACCGCAAAGATTTTATTCTCAGCGGTTTCTGCAAATTCACAGCCACAGTGTTGCATGGTGCTGCCTGGAGTTGCACAACAGCAACAGAGTGCGTTTCCGGTTGCCTCTTAGGCGTGGCCGGTACAGCCGAAAGTCATCCCAGGCTTGCTGAACATCACGTGGTTGTGATAGGTGCCATACTCGGTTACGATCGCGCCCTCCGGACCGGCCTTCTGACCGTGCCATGCCTCAGGGTCTCCTTGCACATAGAGCTTGCCGGATGTGGCGGGCACGGTGATGGCAAACTTGGAGTGCATCCATGCTTCACCGCAACCCCAGGGACGTTTGGCCTCAGGCAGCTCGCTGAACGCGACCTCTGAGCCCTCGCCCTTGTGCTCGCCGTAGAAAGTCACCTCGCCGTAACGAACCTGCCAGGCCTCCATCTTAGGGCCGTAACCCTCCCCGCCGCCGATGTGACGATGCTCAGGCAGCGTCTGATTTGGCAGCAGAAAGATCTCATGACCCAAGTAGCCGAACTTCTCGCTGTTAAACTTGCCATCATATTTTTTCGCGCCATGAGCGGCGTAGGTGCCTTTTTCATTGATCCAGAAAATTCCGCCCATGCCCACCTTCAGGACATCGCCCTGCACAAAGTCAGCCACCCAAAATTCGTCGGTTTTCAAGATATCAGGAACCGGGTAGTTGAATTTTTTAAACATATCAAAATAGGCCTTCTTAACTGCGGCCACGTCCAGTTTTCCCTCTTTATACATATCATCCCTCTTTAAGTTACAAGCTGCAACCGCTTTAGCGTTCTGGGGTTTTAATGCCGCCCCTAAAGCCAACCCTGCTCCGATGGTTGATGCGATTGCGGTTCTACGTGTCACATTTTTCATTTTTCTCTCCTTATAAGATTTACTAATTTGAAGCAATTTTAGCACACTGCGCGCCTTAAAGAAAGCGAGATCCATAATTTTTAAGTTGAAAATCGATTATCCCCCAATCTTTAACAATCTATTGGGCTATCTGCCATTGCGCCGTGCGGTAGAGCGCCACCCGCTGAAAAACCTTCTCCATATAGTCGCGTGTTTCCTGATAGGGAGCTTTGTTGCGCAGAGTGCTCAGCACCTGCGCGGAGCTCCTTGAATTGATCCGATTGACAGAGTTCTGCACCGATTTAATGCCGGTAAAGGCGCGCCCGACATTGCCTGCTCCTCCATTGTAAGCAGCGACGGCACAGTACAGGCGGCTCTGGCTGTTGATCACATCGCCGAATATCCTGTCCTGCAGAATTTTTATATAAGCGGTTCCCAGCTCCAGGTTTTCGCGGGGGCGCAGCAGATATGCGGGTGAGGGTTCAATATCCTTGCTGTGCAGCCAGCGGTAGGCCTCCCGTCCGCCTGCAGAGGGGACCAGTTGCATCAGCCCATAAGCGTCGGCACCGGAGGCAGCCATGGGATTAAAGGCTGACTCCGTGTGGATGATGGCCATAATCAGGGCTGGGTCGTGGCCAAAACGTTTGGCGTTTTCCAGTACCATCGGATAATAGCGTCTGGCCCTGATCTGCAAATGCTGCTCAGCCAAGGTTAATTTAACGCGCGAGAGGCCGCGCGGCAGCCCATCGCCTCCATTAATAAGTTCGCCTTGAACGCCATAGTTCTTGATAGCGCGCTGGCTGTAGTCACTCACATTGTCAAAATTAATGACCTCGCCGGTTTCGGGGTCGATCAGTTGATCACGGAGCATTGATTCATCGGCACGCTGGTGTTCTCCACCATGTTTATGCATATGCGGTGGTGATACAGGTATGAGCAGCCTCTGACCAATGCGTATCTTGTTCGGGTCAGGTAGAGCGTTGGCCTCCATGATGGACTCCATCGGCACCTGCATCAGGAGTGAAATCCGGGAGAGGGTATCCCCTTTACGCACAATGTACTCTTCAGGCTGGCTGCGGGCAGCCTGCGCGTGGATCAAGCCCGCCTGCTGCTGCTTCAACAGCATCTCCTCCGGCAGGAGCGGGACGCTGAGAAAGAGATTGCTAACAGCGCACGCCATACACGATCCGACCGACGGATCGTTCAGATTGGTCTCAGCTGGCCACAGACACTCCAATGTCACATCGCCGCTCTCAAAATCAACTATCCAGCGTTCGCCCAGGTCGCTTTCATACTGCACAAAAACAGTTGGAGACGGACTCACGACACGCGCCTCCCCCCACTTCTGCGCCACTAGTTGATTGAGCAGATTTCGTGCATGCGGGTAAGTGTTTTGCGGGAAAGCCTGCGGCACTCCTGCAAAAAAGATAACCGCAGTTATCAGCACTAACATATATGTGTTTTTATACATAACCAATTTCACCATGGTTGAATATTGCCAAAAGCCCGCTCTGCTGTCAACCATAGATTTAATGACCATGCTTTTGATGGTTTCGATGCCTAGTCACTGTATGTTGTTGCATATCAAACTGTTAGCCATAATGGCTTCGACGCTTAGCCTCTGTATGTTGTTGCTTATCAAGCTGTTATCTGCAAAAAAGGCCTGTTTTCGGCTCTTAGAAGGCGATTTCGAGTGTGTTTTTGAGGTTTTAAGAGGAGTAGAACCGCGCACTGGACACGGAGTCAGAGGTCGGTTTACGATGGCGGCGACGATGCTGGTGGACGATTTTCAAGGGCGGGGTTTTTAATCGTAAGCCGCTGTCGTCGCACACCATCGTCAACTGTAACCGTTCACGGGGCAGCGTAGCCGCGGACATACTGCAAGCAACACAGGATATCCGCCGCTGTGCGGTGGATGACTGCGAAACAAGCCGTAATAAAGCCCGACAGAGAACTTTTTGGGAAGAAAAGATTTAGCGAATTCCAGCAGCAATTCTAATTATGGCCGAAGACACGCTAAAGCGTGAACTACATACCCCGGAAACCGTATGTAGTTCACGCTTTAGCGTGTCTTCTGAACAGGTGCGCGGTCATAATTAGAATTGCTGGAATTCCAGTGGACAACCCGCCGCAGCTTGGTGTATCTTACTAGAGCAGGGGGTGCAGCCTGTCTGCGTGCTACGCACAGGCAGGCAACCAAAAGAGTTTGTGTGATGTGTGAAAGGTCTTCGCCCTCACAGAAAAGTTTGTGATTGAGAGCCCGCTGCTTTAGGAACAAATGCTGCGCGTTTGGGGAAACAAAGTTTGTTGTACAGGCTTTAGCCTGCTCCATAGCGGGTTATTGAGACGTTACTGTAAAAGTGATCATGGAGTAGTGCAAGCATCTTGCTTGCAGAAAACATTCTCAATCAACAACTTATGAAGACGGTGATCTGAACTTCTTGTTTTTTACAACAGGCGTTGAAAGAATAACAACCGAATTCGAAAGAGGTAAAATGAAAACAAGCTTTTATAAGACGGCGATTACCACGACCTTCGGCTTTCTGTTAAGCTGCGGCGTCGCACAGGCTGCGGCAGCTGAGAACGATCGGACGCACGGCTACGTCGGCCTGCGCCCCCTGCCACGCTATGCCGCTGACCTTAAAACCAACCATGGCGGATCGTGGGCCGGGATGCCCACCTTTGACGCGCAGGCAGGCAACTACCCATTCGTGGCCGAGCATTTGGATCTTGTCAAGGATTGGCTGGACGGCGATTTTAAAACTAAGCGGATGTTCTTCGAGTATTACTGGGGGCTCGACAAAGCCCGCGATGACCTTGATCCTGAGAAAAATCTGCTCGTTAAAGTGCTTCGCGGCTGGGAGTCCAAAGGCGGTGTGGTGGAGCACATCCTGATCTGCCGTGAAGCTCGACTGGCAGTGGCCAGAGGGCACCTGGACGCGGAGCTGGGCCCCTTTAAGGAAGACGGGCGGATTCTATCCACCAAAGACGTGACAGATATCCGCGCGCTTTTTCAGAGTGCCAATCAAAAGGGGCTACTCAAACATGACAACTATAAACTGATCCAGATGGTGGAGGAGCCCTCGTTCTTCGCGGAAGATGCCCGCGCCCAGGAGGTGATCGCAATGATGGAGGGTATCGCCTATGAGTGTCACCAATTCAATCGGCACTGGCCGCTCGAAACCGGATGGTCCAAACCCGCGAAGGTCATTCAAGGGGCCCGGTGGACACTTGCCCAGGGCAAGGAGTATATCTTCTACTACGGACCGGTGATCTGGAAATCACCGGATTACTACGAATTCATCGAACGCGACTGGCTCGAAAAATACTGGCAAGCCGGGCTGCCGAAACACCACCCGCGTATGCACTACTACCTTAACACCTTTCCGCATGACCATGGACGCGGACGTCCGGTCGGACCAGAGTCAGACCCCCACTCTGTGCTGGGTCTGACAAAATGGCTCATCCAGGAGATCAAGAGATGCCGAGAATAGAGCCGTTTGAAAACATAGCGATGAGTATGACCAATGGTTTGACGACCACCCAGAGCTCTACGCCGCTGAACTGGAGCTCCTCCGCCAGCTGATTCCAGCCAAAGCCGAGGGGTTGGAGGTAGGGGCTGGCTCAGGCAGATTCGCGGCCCGGTTAGGGATAAAAACCGGGGTTGAGCCCTCTGAGATGATGGCAGTTAAAGCCCGCGCAAGAGGCGTCACAATTCTGAGCGGCACAGCTGAAGCGCTGCCCTTTCCAGAGGGCTGTTTTGACTTTGTGCTACTGGTGACAACGCTCTGCTTTGTTGATGATCCATCCAAGGCATTGGGTGAGGCGTTCCGGGTCTTAAAGAGCGAGGGCGAGATCATTATTGGCTTTATCGACCGCGAAAGTGAGCTCGGCCAAAAGTACTCAAAAACGCGGGCCAGCAGCCGGTTTTACGCTGATGCCACCTTTTTTTCATCATGCGAGGTGCAACAACATCTGCAAACCTCAGGGTTTAAGACCACAAAGATTCTGCAAGCCCTGATTCCAGGAGAGTCGCCTGCATTAATATTAGAGGGGTTTGGCAAAGGCGCGTTTGTCGCGATCAAAGCACTAAAACAAAGTTTGTTGTACAGGCTTTCCGTGTCCGGCGTAGCTGCGAAGCGCGAAGACGGAAGCCTGCTCCAAAGCGGGCTAGTGAGATGTTAATGTAAAAGAGATAATGGAGTAGTGCAAGCATCTTGCTTGCAGAAAATATTTTCAGTCAAGCTAACAGCCTGGGTACCCTCTGTGCCCCTCAGTGTCTCAGCGGCAAAAAATTGGCTGCGGCTATGCTGCGCCAGGCCCTTTGTGGTTAAAAATACTTGTTTTTTGTGACCGAAGTTGAGAGAATAACCACACATTTAAGCAAGTGTTCTAATCTTTAATTCTGAAAGGCACAAAAATGTTGAGAGTCAAGAGGCATTGGTGCGTTATGTTCATTGTCTTACACTCTACATTTGTATCAGCTCTGCACCTGGAGCCAACCTTGAAGGTTGATCGGGAAGCAGCGCAGGTTCGAATCACGGTCAATGGCAAGCCCGCGCTCGCCTCGCCCCCTGAGGGCCTATGGTCTATTGCCACTGGCTGGCAGGAGCAGTGGCCTGCTGAGTGGCGTCATGCACGCTTTGATCGAGTTGAAGAGGTCAACGGCTGGACCATCTGCCACGGAACACTTGCGCTTGAGCAAGGCGAGTGGCAACTGCGTGAGAGCTACCGCCCGCAGCACAGCCGCATCGAAGTGGTGCGCCGCGCGACTTGGATAGGCAAGGAGACTCTTGAGAAATGCACCCTCAGTGTCCGCTGGCAAGCGCCGGTTGCAAAGGCTCAACCGCTGATGCCTGGCATTCTTTACTACGGCAACCCCTCTGGTGCCAGAAGCAAACGCGTTGCAATTTGGTCGGATGAAGTCAGAGAGGCCCTCTTTGAGGAGCATCGCTACCCCATGCCATTTGCATGCCTTGAAACCGAGGCGGCCAGCGACGCTGAGCGTATGGCTGTTACTTTGCACTCCATCCCCTGTACCGCGCCTTATGGGAACAAGAGTGACCAGTGGTGGTCACTGGGCGCAATAGCCAAAGATGACTGCAACGAATTGGTTTTGCTCTCAGGTCCTTGCGCCGCCAATGGTCGTCACAGCGTGGTTAAAGCACTTCAAAGCGGCTTCATGGATTATCCCGATACCTACCTCAATGTTCCACCCGGGGCGATTATTGAGAAGCGTTACTACCTCCAGGTTGCCAATGACTTTCCTCAGGGCGCCGGTTTCCGCCCTGCTGTGCGGAGCAGCATCGAAATCTTTGAGCCTTTCGCCACCGAGGGGCTGCCAACCTACGAGCAGATCATCAAAGCCAAGTATAGCTTTGCCACCACGCGCTGGCATGAAGATGAGAGCTCAGCAGGCTTCGGAATGTACCAAAGCAAAGAGTCACCTTATGTCATGGGCTGGTGCGGACAAGCCGCGTCGCCGGGCTATGCCTTTGTTCCTCTGAGTGCCAAGATTGATGACCCGCGGACAACCATGATGACGCAACGCTCGCTCGATCATCTGACAACATCCCCCATCAATCCAAATGGATTTCTGCTGATCTATGACCGCAACAAAAAACAGTGGCACGGTCAAGACCCGGTCTCTCAAGGCCAGGCCATGCAGAACTTCGCCTCAGCCATTCAGGCCGCTGAAGGCAAGAGCCAATATGACAGCTCAAAATGGCGCACATTCCTGCAACAAGCCTGTGATGTTCATACCAAACGCATCTTGGCTGATGAATGGCATCCCAACTCTACCAGCGAGGCTTTTTTCATTGCGCCGCTTTGCAAAGCCTCTCAGATATTCAAAAATGAAAATTACAAAAAGGCCGCGCTGCAGGCCGCGGATCACTACGCCGCCCGCCACACCTCCATGGAAGAGCCTTACTGGGGTGGCACGCTGGATGCGAGCTGTGAGGACAAAGAGGGCGCGTGGGCGGCCTTTCAGGGCTTCCTGGCCGCGTACGAACTGACACGCGATCCGAAATATCTCGCCGGCGCGAACCACGCCTGCGATGTGGTGCTGACCTACACCTGTGTTTACGATATTGAGCTGCCACCAGGCCGGCTGCGCAACCAGCAGTTTAAGAGCCGCGGCTGGACCGGGGTCTCAGCGCAAAACCAACACCTGGATGTGTACGGGGTTGTGATGTGTCCCTCGATTTACAAACTCGGAGCACTCACCAACCGCGACGATCTTAAGCAGCTCGCCAAAGTGATGTATCGCTCCTGCGGCCAGTTGATCGACCCCTACGGCTCACAGGGGGAGCAGATTCAGCAGACCAACTTTGCGCAGCGGGGCGATATGTCTGATCTCTACAAGCTGCGCGGCGGCTATGCTGAGCAGTGGACAGTCTTCTGGATCACTGCGCATTTCCTTAACGCAGCCGCGCAATTTGAAGAGATGGGCGTAACATCCTTAGATTAATTCCAAGTACCACCTTGAAAACCACCCTTAAACCTTACTTTGCCACCGCATGGGTGCTTAGCGCACAATAGCAACAACCGGAAAGATATAAACTATGATCAACGCACAACCTTCAACCGCAAAAGTTTTTAAATTTTCTCTAAAAGTTTTGTCAGCCCTTATCGCAGGCACGGTCTTCAGCCAACTACAGGCCCAGCCAGCAACGGGCAAGGCGATCACGCCAGTCTCGTCCGCTGCCTGTCAAATTTTGGATGCAAAAATAATCAATGCCACAAGCGTTGAGATCAGCTTTTCCAATGGCCCATCGCTGGTGGTGGATTTTTACGCTGATCATGTGTTCAGGCTTTTTCAGGATAACTCCGGTGCAGGTGTGCGCCCCCCTGAAGCTAAACCCCAGGCGCACATTTTAGTGGCCAATCCGCGCCAGGAAATTTCGGATCTGAAACTCAGCCGCTCCGGCAAAGCGTTGACGCTCTCAACCGGCAAGATTGAGATCGTTTTTGATCTGGTCACCTCCCTGTTCAAGGTGGTTAATCTACAAAACAAAACCACTGTGCTGCAGGCCGTGGAGTTACCGGAAATAGGAATCAAACAGACACAACTGGGCTTCAAAGAAAACCTTGATGAGTATTTTTATGGCGGCGGCGTTCAAAACGGGCGTTTTTCACATAAAGGTAAAATCATTGCAATCGAGAATCAAAACAGTTGGACCGATGGCGGCGTGGCCTCCCCCACCCCGTTTTACTGGTCTTCGCAGGGCTATGGCTGCATGTGGCATACCTTTAAAAAGGGACGCTACGATTTTGGCGCCGCATTAAAGGGGCGTGTGCAGCTGACCCATGAGACCAACTACCTCGATCTGTTTTTAATGGTCAACGCGACCCCCGCAGGCATACTGAATGACTTTTATCAGCTCACGGGCAACCCCGTGCTCCTGCCGAAATTCGGTTTTTATGAAGGTCATTTAAATGCGTACAACCGCGATTTCTGGAAAGAGGATCCTAAAGGCATTTTGTTCGAGGATGGCAAGCGCTACAAAGAGAGCCAGAAGGACACTGGTGGCATCAAAGAGTCGTTGAATGGCGAAAAAGGCAACTACCAATTCTCCGCGCGGGCGGTGATCGACCGCTATCACGAGGCTGACATGCCTTTAGGCTGGATTCTGCCCAACGACGGCTATGGCGCTGGTTATGGACAGAGCGGCACCCTGGACGGCAACATCCAAAACCTCAATCAGTTTGGCGAGTATGCCAGGGAAAAGGGGGTTGAAATTGGACTTTGGACCCAATCCGACCTGCATCCTGTTACAAACGTAAGCGCTTTGCTGCAACGGGATATCGTCAAAGAGGTGCGCGATGCCGGTGTGCGGGTATTAAAAACAGATGTAGCCTGGGTGGGGCCCGGATATTCATTCGGGCTTCACGGAGTGGCGGATGTGGCTGAAATCATGCCGCAGTATGGCGGCAATGCCCGACCTTTCATCATCTCGATTGACGGTTGGGCCGGCACGCAGCGTCATGCGGCCATTTGGAGCGGTGATCAAACCGGCGGCAACTGGGAGTACATTCGCTTTCATATCCCCACCTATATTGGCTCGGGTTTATCAGGGCAGCCCAACATCACCTCAGATGTGGACGGCATTTTCGGCGGTAACAACCCGATTGTGAACATGCGGGATTTCCAGTGGAAGAGCTTTACCCCCATGCAACTGAATATGGATGGCTGGGGCGCCAACCCCAAATACCCGCACGCTTTGAGTGAACCCGCGACATCCGTCAACCGCAACTACCTGAAGCTGAAAGCAGAGCTCATGCCCTATGCCTACAGCATTGCCAAAGCAGCGGTTGCAGGGCTGCCCATGATGCGGGCCATGTTTCTGGAGGAACACAACTCCTACACAGCGGGCAGTGCCACACAGTATCAATTCATGTATGGCCCCTTCTTTTTAGTGGCACCCATCTATCAGGCAACCGCCTCCGACGCGACAGGCAATGACATCCGTAATGGAATTTATCTACCCGCAGGCAGTTGGATCGACTATTTCACAGGCGAAGGATATCAGGGCGGACGCATCATCAATCACTTTGAGAGTCCGATCTGGAAGCTGCCCGTTTTTGTGAAAGCAGGGGCCATTATTCCCAGGACAAACCCGAACAACAACGTGGCTCAGATCAATCAGAGTCTGCGGATCTACGAGATTTATCCCAGCGGGAGATCATCTTTTATCGACTATGACGACGACGGAGTTACTCAGGCCTATAAGCAGGGTCAGGGTGTGACAACATTGATCGAATCCAGGGTTGATTGGAGGCGCAGCGCGCACATCATGATTCATCCGGCACAGGGAGATTTCGAGGGCTTTATCAAAGACAAGGTCACTGAGTTCAGGATCAACGTCACGCAGCCACCCAGCTCGGTGGTGGCAAAGGTGGGCGGCAAGAAAATCAGGCTTTTAAAAGTGGCATCGCGCAACGAGTTGGAAAGACGGGAGAGCAGTTATTTCTATGATGCCGCCCCTGATTTTAATCAGTTCTCCACCCCGGGATGTGAAATTGAAAACTTAACGATCACCAAGAACCCGCAGATTGTCATCAGGTTACCGAAAACCGACACCACCAAACATCCGCTTTTGCTTGAGGTGAAAGGTTTTTGCTTCCAGCCAATTGACACTCAGCGGGTTACAAAAGGACACTTGACCGCGCCTGAAAAGGCTTGTGTGTCAGAGATCAATGCCGGTGCTCAAACCCTGCGGCCAAGCTGGGACGCGGTGGCCAATGCGGATTTTTATGAGGTGGAGTTTAATCAGATGCTCTACTCCACCATCAAAGATTGCAGCCATGTGTTTGACGGTTTGATCCCGGAAACAGAGTACTGCTTTAAGGTGCGGGCAGTCAATAAAAGCGGACACTCACCCTGGGCCGGCTTCACCGCGCTGACCAAACCCAACCCGCTGGAATTCGCCATTCCGGCGATCAAAGCCCTGGTGAACGTGCCTGATCAGGGAGGCTCCGGCATCGCGAATTTATTCGATTTTGATGAAAAAAGTATGTGGCACACAAAATGGGGTGCCGAGGCAACTCCTTTTGAGATCTCTCTCGACCTGCAGACCGTCAATCAATTAGACAAGCTGGAATACCTGCCCCGCGTTGACGGAGGCAACGGCACCCTGTTAGAGGGTCAGATATTTACCAGTCAAGATAAGCAGGCGTGGAGCGAGGCAGGCGCATTTAAGTGGGAGAGCACCGGGGATATGAAGACCTTTAACTTCGATGCGCACCGGAGCGCCCGGTATCTAAGGATCGCTGTGGTTCAAGCTGTCGGCAAATTCGGATCCGGACGTGAGCTTTACATCTATAAACTCCCGGGAACAGAGAGCCTCTTGCCAGGCGACATCAACCATGACGGAGTAATAGACAGAAACGACCTGACCTCATACATCAACTACACTGGATTAAGAGAGGGTGACGCAGATTTTGAGGGCTATGTCAGCAAAGGCGACCTTAACCGCAACGGCTTGATCGATGCGTACGACATCTCGGTGGTCGCCACGCAATTAGATGGCGGTGTGGGCGCTGGGTCAAAGGGGAACAAGCTTGCAGGCAGGCTCGAGTTACGCGTGCCCCCAAAAACCTACGAACAAGGTGAAGCCATCCAAGTAACGGTCAGAGGCATTGATCTGAAAGCTGTCAATGCGCTGAGTTTCGCGCTCCCCTACAACACCTCTCAATATGAGTTCGTGGAATTAAAGGGTATTAATTTAGGGCAAATGGCAAACCTGACCAATGATCGCCTGCATTCAAACAGGGAGAGGGTTCTCTATCCCACCTTGGTGAATATCGGCAAACAGAGAGCCTTAAGTGGAAGCTCAGATCTGTTTATTTTAAAATTTAAAGCCAAACAGAGAACGACCTTTGATTCGAGAGCTGAAAAAGGTATGCTGGTTGACAGAGATCTGAACTCACTGGAGTTTTAATGCGGCAAGGAGAAATACGCTTGAGATTAGATAAAAAGTTGATACTAACAACCTTGTGTTTCTGCGTCCTGTTAGCTTCGACAGGTGCTCAAGGTATAGCTGAGCACTCGCAACACGCCATGCTGCGACACGAGCTCCATCGTCTGGCCGGTGAGAAGGTTATCCAGAGCATTAAAAGCACTGAGCAGGGGTCAGCCTTTCTGGATGCTCTCAGCAACAGTGAAGTATGGCTCTCGGAGTTGCTCGACAGCGGCCCTGTCAAGCAGCCCCGGCGCATCCTTCCGTTTCTGCAGCGTGTCTGGCTTGATGACAACACAGTATGTCAAATGCCTGTCAATCGCTCGATGGCCACCGCCTGCGGGCTGGCGCTGGGGATGAACTCGCGACTGGCGGAGGAGTGGATGTGGCAGCGCTATCTGTACTTTCGGGACAACTGGGACAAAAAACTGCTCAACACCTGTTACGGCAACCTCTCCACCTGGGAGCGCCGTTACCTTGCCCGCGGCCCTGAGTACTCAAGTTATTCCACGGCCGAGGCGCTGGTTTACCTGCGGGATCGTGTTTGCCTGCCGCGCGAGAGGTATGTGAGTGCGCACAGCCAAGTTAACTACCGGAGCTACAATTGCCTCGGCGGTGATGTGCAACGCCCTGAGTACTATATCCCTTTCAAAGGGATCTTCACCTGCGATCCGGAGATGGCTGTTGAGGTGGGCGGGGTTTGCGGCGCGCTCTCCAATCTTGGCGCTGCTGCGGCCATTGCCGCCGGGATTCCGGCGACCTCCATGGTTGAGCCGGGACACTGCGCCTTCGCGGTGCAGACCGAACCCGGCAAGTGGCAGGCAGCGAATTCAGTCTCCTGGCGGCGCGGCATGCACTCCTGGATGTTTCGCGCCACCTGGCCCTCTCTCATGCTGGAACAAGCCTGTTTCGCGCAGCCGGAGCTGGTGCGCCGAGCCGGTCATTTGCAGCGTCTCGCCCGCTGGCACGAAGAACAGGGCGAAATCATTGCAGCGGACAAAGCTCTCACCGAAGCAACCAAAACCCAGCCTTTAAACTATGGCCTCTGGCAAGAGCGCGCCGCATTCGTCCTCCGCCAAGGAAACACCTTGGATTGGTGGCGCAACTACCACAACGATATTCTGGCCTGGCTGGCCCCTGCACACGAAGAGCCGGCCTGGGCATTGCTGACAAACTACGTCTATAAAAACAGCGAACCTGAACTGAACGATGCCCGCCGCGTCGCCCTGTTCCTGGCCTACATGAAGACTTTCAGCGATTTTGGTCAAGGGCGCTGGGAGATTGAAAAAGCGTGGAGCTGGATGCTGGATCAGGTTAAGGAGGTGGAGTTAAGAAACAGCCTTGAGCTTCAACTGGCTGAACTCACTATCCCGCGTCCTGGCCTGGGAGCGGTATTTGTGGTCTGGAAAAAAGAGCGTTGCGCCAGCGACCTCGCTGCCTGGAAGAGTTTCCAGGATTGGCTGGTAGCGCACCTGTCCAAGGGCGGAGAAGGCGGCAACATCGAGGCCGCGATCCGCAGTCTCGGACGCACCGGGCTGCCTGCGGCGGCCCAAAGCGGAGATCTGGAGTCCTATCAGGCCATCGGGCAACTCTGCACACGGCTTTACAAGGCTACTCCAACCGCAGGCATAGTTCCGTTTGAAGGAGAGCTTCTGACAGCTGGCGGCGCAATCAACCTCTCGGGCATTGGCGAACGCTACGATACCCCTGAAAAACACTGGGGTGTGTTGAACACCTATGGCGGCGCGCTGCACACAAATTCAGAGGCCACGCCGTGGATCGAAGTGCGTCTGGGCAACTTTGGCCGGCTAAACGGTTTGGTGATTCAGAATCGTGCGGGCTCCTATCAAGGGCGGGCCGACGGGGCGCGTGTTTTGGTCTCTTTGGATGGCAAAAAATGGGAGCAAGTGGCAGTGTTGCAGGGAGGCAAAATGTTTTACCGAATCGACCTGGGCGATTCTAAACCTCAAGCTGGATGGATCCGAATTGAACGCGACGGCCAGTGTCTGCATTTTGCCAGAATCCTAGCCTATGGCGAGCGAACCAACTAAAGCAGCTAGTCGCCGCAACCAAATGAGGCTATTCAATACGCGAAGGCTATGCGTACTCATTGATAAGTTTATGGTTAAGAGCCCGCTGCTGCGAAGCGCGAAGACGGAAGGCTGCTCCAGGGCGGGTTTTTAAGAAGTGACCCTAAAACGATAATGGAGTAGTGCAAGCATCTTGCTTGCAGAAAACATTTGGCAGAACTTCTTGTTTTTACGTCAGGAGTTGAAAGAAAGAGATTTTTAATGAATTGTAGTTCACGTACCATTGCACTGTGGATCAGCTTGGCGGCTGTTTTAATAACCAACTGCCAGGCTAAGGTGATCCGTATGAATTCTTACGCTGAAGGGCTGGAGGCTGCCAAGCTGAATAATGCCATACTGGTTGTGCTCGTGCATGGCAGCAATTGGAACACCTGGGGCGAACAGCTCAACACCGAAATCTTCAAGTCATCCGCTTTTGAAAGCTCCCTGCCGGATGCAACGTTGGTCTTCGCTGATGTTGACATTCTTCAATCACCGGGCGAGGCAGAAAAGAAGGCCAATGAAACGCGCAATCGAGGCTGGGACAGCAAAGCAGTGTATACCTATCCTGCCATCAGTGTTTACGCACCTGACGGAACTCTACTCAGCACCTGCCAGGGCAGCGCCCTGCCGGAGAGCCTCGCTCTGGCGCGCAGTGCAATTCACGACCTGATCGCACTCGCCCTGCAATATGAAAACCTCAAAAAACAGGCGCAAAAAGCGTACGCCGACAACGACGCGCAGAGAGAGCTGCAAGCTCTGGCAGAACTCGGGGCCATGCCCCTGACGCGGCTGCCCCAACTGCTGGAGCGCATCAAAACACTCGACCCCAAGGACGCGGCAGGGCACGCTGCGCGCCTGAGTTTTCCGCGTTGGAACAACTTGCTGGCGGATATAACCAAGCGAACACAAGGGGGTCAAGCCGCTGAGGCTGAAGCTGAATTGAACACCATGCTCGAATCGAAAGCATACTCAAGAGAGCAGCGGGCACTGCTGCTTGTGGCCTTAGGCAACTGCCATAGGCTTCAAAAAGATCATCAGGAGCAAGCCGCTGCGGCATTTAAAAAGGCGCTCCAGGTTGCACCCGACTCCTTTGCTGGGCAAATGGCAGAGCGTATTCTGAGTGCCTGGTATCAAGATCATGCCAAACAATCGATTACCAAAGGGCAAGACAAACATGTTGGTCCTTAAAAAACATGTTGTCGGTGTACCCATCTTTGAAAATCGTCCACCAGCATCGTCGCCGCCGCCGTCGTCAACCGCAGGCGCGGCTGACCTCGATAGCTCCGGTTTCCAACCGGACATCTCCGACTGGAAATCGGAGCTACGCTGCTATAGGCTGTTTTTTGGCCTGGTGACTTAATGCATTGCTTACTGAGGCGCAAAGCAGCTTTAGTAGAGGGTGCGCAAAGCATCATTATTCTCAATGTCATCGCTGAGCATTTGATCAAGCGCTTTGCCAACCGGGCCTGGAACGCCGTTGCCCACCGGTCGACCGTCAAAGGTGCGCACTGAGCCCACATTCAGCGTTGTTCCCACAACCAGCATCTCCCTGGCGGAGTCTACATCCGCCAGCGTAATGTCAGCGAACGCAACAGAGGTCAGTGCCCCTTGAGGTACGAGCTTCGTCTCCGCCAGCTCCATCACGCGCTTCATGGTGGTGCCGTCCAGCACCTTTTTGACGCACGGAAAAACAAGGCGGCGATCAGATGTTACAATCGCGAAATTCTCAGTTGCGCCCTCGGTCATAAAGCCGTCGAGGTCAAAGCCGACCACAAAATCGACCCCCCAATCAACCGCCTCCTGTTTCATCATCACATTGGGGAGGTAGTTGCAGTTTTTGACTGTGGCAAATTTCTCATGTTTGGTGGGGATCAGACTAAGCCGGACATCCGCGCCCTCAGGCTTACGCTGCATAAAAGGGGTTCCTGCCGCGTAAACCACGATATAGAGAGCTGGTCGTTTAGATTCATATGGGCTGACCCCGAAACTGCCGGGGCCGCGGGCCAGGATAATCCGCGCGGAACAGGCAGAGCGTCCCGCCACACGCAGAGTTGCCAGCGTTAACTCGCGGATCTCATCAATACCCCCGGGCCATGCCAGAGAGATTGCGGCAGCGGATTGAATCAGGCGATGCAGATGCGGCTCAAGGTTGTAGGCACCCCGGTTCACGCACTTAAAAGTGTCAAAAACACCATCGCCGCGGTGCACCAAATGGTCATCCAGCGGCACCTGCATCAGCACCGGGTCGGTGACAACTCCACCCAGCAAGCTGGAGTACATGGCATAGTAGTTCTCATGCCAGGGAGAGCGCGTTTTTTCCAGTTCCGCGAGATAGTCGGCGAACGTGATAACTTTCATAATATTAACTCTTAGAGGGTAAATTCAAATTAGTTAAATGAAAAACAGTCAGGTAAAAATTAAGCATGATACTATCAGTTTTCGATTGCTTGTGAAAGTTGAATAATGCACCTCCAGCCCCCAGGAATTCTCATTATGGCCGAAAGCACGCTAAAGCGTGAACTACATACACCGGAAGCCGCATGTAGTTCACGCTTTAGCGTGCTGCCTGAGCAGAGACGCGGCCATAATTAGAATTGCTGGCCAGCCCCCTGCTTATAATTGTAAAGTAAAACTGATTATGGTACTCTATTCGCCCATGAAAAAAATTTCTTTGTGCCTAATCGCATGCCTTGCGTCATTCAAAATGTTGGCGGCAGCCGCGCACACCCCTGACGCTCACTCCTGGGTGGATTCATCCCAATACTTTGGCAGTGAATCTGCCAAACCTGTTACCAGAGCCGATTTGAAACAACTCGTGTATGAATTTCAAAACAATCGGATTGCTGTGGCAGAGCTGAACAATGATCCACAGAGCCGTAAACAGGAGGAGAGAGCCGGAGCCTACGCACGCCTGAGCGCACCCCTGAACAACAATTTTGAACAGGTCAACTTCATCCTTTTGCATTGGGATCGCAACATTTCTGTGCCGCCAGGCGATGGCCAGACTCAGGCTGCCGCACAGGAGCAGACACTAGGAGTCTTTGTGGCTGGCCCGACTAAAGAGGTCACATACCGAGGTGCCGATTTGAACTTTATGATCGCTGCAGATGACTTCTTTGAACAAGTCAACTCCGCCGACACCTCGATTGTTGGTTTGCGGATCAATCCCGGCGATGGCTCAGGTTGGCAGGCATTGGAAATCGACCAAAAAATCCCGGTTTCCTATGATTCAGCAGGCGCAAAGACCATTACAATTGAAGCCTTCCTAACCGATGGCTCCAGCGTGACCGCCCGCTCAATCATCGATGTGCAGGCTCTGACCACCCCTGACTATGATGTTTGTATTGCTGTGAGCGGCGAATATAACGGAGCGCATTACGGAGCAAAGCTCTACTACCGTCAGTCCATGGGCCCCGTTGCCTTCAAGAACCCGGTGCTGGTTGTTGAAGGGTTTGATCTGGAGAACAATATGGACTGGGATGTGCTCTACAACCTGGTAAACAAACAAGGGCTGGCAGAGACACTACGTGAGTTTGGCCGAGACCTTTTTATCCTGGACTTTGATGATGCCACTGCCGACATATTCGGCAACACCATGGCAGCCATGAGTGCCATTAAAGCCATCAACCTCTTGCGAAGTAATGACAGCGGCAAATTCACTGTGATCGGGGCCAGCATGGGAGGCTTAGTCTCTCGTCTGGCACTCGTGAATTTCGAACAAAACCCCTCGCGCCATGGCGACCATCGGGTTGACACCTGGATCAGCTTTGATTCCCCCCATAAGGGTGCCAATATCCCCCTGGGATTGCAGGAGTTTTTGCACTTTTTTCAGGCTAAAGACTCTGCTTTCGCCGCGGCCAAAGAGCTGTATACCATCCTGCGTAAACCAGCTGCCAAACAAATGCTGCTGACCCATGCAAACTCCCGCAAAATCCTTGCGGAGAACCCGGAACATGACACCTTTCAAGCCCAGCTGGACAGCGCTGGTTATCCCAAACAGTGCAAAACAATAGCCATCAGCAATGGCTCGGGTTACGGGCGCACCCAGCCGTTCTCGCCAGGCCAAAAGATTATTCATTGGAGTTACCGATCAACTCTAATTGATATTGATGCCTTCATTTATGCGCTCAACACCTATCAATCCGCAACTCCGCTGCTCTTCTCCGGACTCTGGGACCCATGGGGACTGCTGAATCAAGAGACTGCCTCTATAAAACGCTATTATAACCACCCCCTTGACCATGCATCCGGCGGCCAGAGAAATTCATTCCAGCAGCTTTTTGACAGCATCCCATCCGGTTATAGAGGTAATAAAGATTACTGCGCGGCCTCCAACCATTGTTTCATCCCAACCTCAAGCTCAATTGGCATCCCTTTGGCTTATAATCAATTCAGCCTGCAAGACCACCCGTCATACCTATCGCTAAGCCCATTCAATGAGGTTCACCTGGCATGGGCAAACGAAAACCACATTGATATCAACACCCGCAACAAGAATTGGTTTATGCGAGGAGTTTTAGAGGAGTGCGATTCAGATGGTGACGGCTTCAGTGACTATGTGGAGTATTACACTGAAACCGATTATTTAAATCCAGCGAGTGCGCTTTCGGTTCATCTTGGTGCCATCCAAAATCTAGCCGACGGGCGTAAACAGTTATCCTGGAGCAAAACCCCGAATGCCAGCTACAAGGTCTATTGGTGCGAGAAACTTGGTCAGGAGTGGCAAGAGGTGCCGGAGCTGGTTTACCAAACCACCTTATATTCAACTGAGTATTTCAGCACCCTTTCGCCCACCAATAACTCTTGTTTTTATAAGATTGTGGCAGCGCCGTCTGACCCGGCAAATTGAAGTTAAATCAACTTTCAACAATGAGTAAGCCGACCTGACGCTTGGTGCCAATGTATCCATGAACGGTGTGGTTGTACTCGGCAAAGATGTCGTAGCGTGTCTTCTGAACAGGTGCGCGGTCATAATTAGAATTGGCCCCCTAAATTAGCATAAAACTATATCACTCAGTGGCACTTTGTGATATATTGCAGTTACAACGTGAAAGGATATTATCTAATGGGAGCTGTTACAAACATATTCAGAGTCACGTACTCTCTGGCGATCTCAGGGTTTATTCTGAGTTTAACTGGCTGTGCAACCAGCGAAAAAACTCTGCTGGAGCGACAAGCTAATGCGGCAACCTCATCGGGGCGCAGAGTCAACGGGGCGCAGGAACAGAAGTTTTATGATGCGGGCAGCGAATTAAAACTTGATGCTCTGCTCGCTTTCGGGGTTGAAAACAGCCCTGATCTTAGAAGCATCTATGCCCGCTGGAGGGCAGCCGAGAGTCAGGTGCCGCAGGCAGCGGCACTCCCTGACCCGAAATTGAGCTACGGACATTTTGTTGAAGCGTTTAAGATGAAGACCGGCGAACAGAAACAGACGGTTGGTATCTCTCAAACCCTTCCCTGGTTTGGCAAACTACCTTTAAAAGAGAGGATAGCGTTTAAGCAGGCGGAGTCAATCGCCCGGGAGTATGATGCAGCGGTTCTGGGGTTAGTCAGTAAAATCAAGAAATCCTTTTATGATTACGCTTGGCTGCACGATGCGGTTCAGATTAACAGAGAGCATATCAATCTGCTGCAGGTTGTGGAGTCGGTGGCCTCCATCCGGTTTAAAGCTGGCAAAATCTCCCAGAGCGCGTTAGTTCTGATCCAGGTGGAGCAGGGTAAAATCGAGGATCGGATCAAGGAGCTGGAGGCACTCAAAAACCCGCTTTCAAGTTCAATCTATGCCGCGCTGGGTGTGGAGTCCGGTAAGCTGCTGCCACGTCCCGCAAGAGCGGATGAGGTTTTAACTGATCTGGATACTGATGAGCTCAAGCTGCAGCTGGAGCAGACCAACCCTGAGTTGAGACGGCTCAGGGTTCTCAAAGAGAGGCAGGAGCTGGCAGTGCAGCTTGCGGATAAAGATTATTATCCTGATTTCACATTTGAACTCTCCGCTGTTGATACTGATGGAGGTAAAGATCCAATCCTGGGGCTGGTTTCGATCAACCTGCCGATCTGGCGCCGGAGTCTGGATGCCGCGAAATTGGAAGCGGTAAACCAGCGGCAAAGCGTAAGCCAGGCACTGAAGCACACCGGACTTGAACTCGCGGCCAAGCTGGATCTCCTGGTTTATTACTATCAGGATGCCTTGCGAAAGAATAAACTTTATGAGAACACCTTGATTCCTAAAGCGCAACAATCGATTGAGCTTGCACTAAAAGAGTTTGAAACCGGCAATTCAGGGTTTTCCGAGTTGCTGGATGCACAGCGAACCCTGCTTGAGTTTCTGCTGATTGCAAAACAGTACTCTGCTGATGCGTATAAGCAATTGGCAGAGATCGAAAGCATGGTTAACAGTTCACTGAATGAAATCCATGGAAATCATGCCGGGCATAGGCATTAAGTGCGGGTTCGAATCATCCGCTAAAAAGAAAATTTTGCCACAGAGGACACTGAGACGCAGAGGAGAGTAGACGGCAAAACTGCAAAGATGAAAGGAAATGATATGAAACTTAAAAGAACGAAGATCTTTGTCGGAGTTATTGCGCTAGGGCTCCTGCTGGTTGCATTTTTAATCGGACGGTGGACAGTACCAGCGGCGATGTCATCCGCTACTCCTGAAATGGATGGAAAGGGGCACACTCAAAATGCTGAGCCTGAAGTTTGGACCTGTTCGATGCATCCTCAGATCAAACTTCCCAAGAAAGGCAAGTGCCCGATCTGCTTCATGGACCTTATTATGCTTGAAAAAGACTCGGACAACGACGGGGAACGTGAGCTCTCTGTCAGCCAATATTCAGCCAAACTGATGGAGTTGGAGAGCTCGCCTGTTATACGGAAATTTGCCCAAGCTGAAATCAGGATGGTTGGCATGGTTGATTACGACGAGACCCGGGTTTCATACATTTCGGCCTGGATACCGGGTCGACTGGATCGGCTGTTTGTTGATTACACAGGAATTCCGGTTCGCAAGGGCGACCACATGGTTAAGATCTACAGCCCTGATTTATTAACCGCACAGGAAGAGCTGCTTCAGTCCATAAAGGTCAGCAGCACGTTGATGGAGAGCGAATCAGAGATCATGCGCCGCACAGCTCTGACAACCGTCACCGCCGCCCGTGAAAAACTGCGTCTTTGGGGCTTTACAGCGGAGCAGATCGCAGCCATAGAAAAGAGCGGGACTCCAGCTGAACACATGACCATCTACTCACCCGGCGCCGGCATAGTCATCCACAAAAACGTTCAGGAGGGCATGTACGTTGAAACTGGAACCAAAATATACACTATTGCAGATTTATCCAAAGTCTGGATTCAGCTCGATGCCTACGAGTCTGATCTCAACTGGCTGCGGTATGGAGGAGCTGTAGAGTTTACCACTGCAACCGATCCTGGTAAAACCTTTGAAGGCACGATATCTTTTATTGACCCGATTATCAATTCATCCACTCGCACAGCGAAAGTGCGGGTAATCGTAGATAACCCGACCCTTGAATTAAAACCGGGGATGTTTGTTCGGGCCATTGCCAGACCCATGGTTGCCCAGGATGGGAGCGTCATGAACTCCGAGCTTGCCGGCAAGTGGATTAGTCCGATGCACCCGGAGGTGATCAAGGATGGCCCGGGCAGCTGTGATGTCTGCGGCATGCCCCTTGTTACAGCCGAGTCACTTGGCTATGTTGCGGATAACCAACAAAACGCGCCGCTGCTTATCCCGGTATCCGCAGCAATGAAAACAGGTAAACGGGCGGTTGTTTATGTTGAAGTCCCAGAGAGCGACAAGCCTACCTATGAAGGTCGTGAAATTGAGGTCGGTCTTCGGCTTGGCGATTACTATGTGGTGCAGGACGGGTTAGCGGAAGGCGAGCGGGTCGTGACTCGGGGTGCCTTCAAGCTCGATGCCGAGCTTCAGATAAGGGCCAAGCCCGGTATGATGTCACCCCAAGAGGAGGCTCACAGCGGTCATGATGCCGCATTGATTGCAGATAAAACCCTGACGCCCCTCGCAACCCCAATGGAGTTCAGCATGCAGTTGGGCGCAGTCGTCGATGCGTATTTTGAAATCCACAAACAACTGGCTGGCGATGCGCCTGCTGGAGCAAAGGATGCTGCGGTAACCATGAAGGAAAAGCTCGAACAGGTGAATATGGGCCTGCTGGATCATGATGCGCACATGGTCTGGATGGAACATCTCAAAAACCTAAACAGGGTGGTGGGCAAGCTGGCTAAAGAGGATAAAATTGTCCGGCAGCGGGAGCTGTTTTACCAGCTATCGCAGCAGCTGATTAACTCTGTCAAGCTTTTCCGGCTCCAACAGCCGGTTTATCAGGCCTTCTGCCCCATGGCATTCAATGACACCGGAGCAACATGGCTCCAAAGCACCAAAGAGCTCTTGAACCCGTATTTCGGAAAGACCATGCTGCGTTGCGGTGAGATCCAGGCAACGATTGAGGCTGCGGCGGGCAAGCAGGAGCACGATCATGAATAACGGACAAACATACCAGCAAACGCCAGAACAGCGCTCCCCTGTCGGATGCCTCATGCGCTTCTGCCTGGAAAACAAGCTGATTGTGTCGTTGTTGACCATCGCCGTAATCTTTGCCGGGGTGCTGGTTGCGCCCTTTGACTGGCAGGTCGGGAATCTGAACCGCTATCCTGTAGCAGTTGATGCGATTCCGGATATTGGCGAAAACCAGCAGATTGTTTTTACTGAGTGGATGGGACGCTCACCGCAGGATGTAGAAGATCAGATCGGCTATCCGCTGACTGTTCAGCTGCTCGGCATTCCGGGTGTCCAAACCATCCGCAGTTACTCTATGTTCGGCTTTTCCTCAATCTACATTATTTTCAAAGAGGAGGTGGAGTTCTACTGGTCGCGGAGCCGGGTGCTGGAAAAGCTGAACTCGTTGTCCGCAGGCACCCTGCCTGCAGGTGTCCAGCCGACTCTGGGCCCTGATGCAACTGCACTGGGCCAGATCTACTGGTATACGCTGGAGGGGCTGGGCCCTGATGGCCAGCCAACCGGCGGATGGGACCAGGAGGAGTTGCGGACTATCCAGGACTGGTATGTACGCTATTGGCTGCTCGCGGCTGAGGGCGTGGCTGAGGTTGCCTCTGTTGGGGGCTTTGTACGCGAGTATCAGGTTGACGTTGATCCAGACGCTATGCGGGCCTATGGGGTCAGCGTGGATGAGGTCTACACCGCCGTCCAAAGCGCCAATATCGACGTGGGGGCCAAGAGCATAGAGGTCAACCGAACCGAGTATTTGATTCGGGGCATCGGCTTTATCAAAAAAATCGAGGACATTGAAAACAGTGTTATCAAAGCCAACGCTGATGCTGTCCCCGTACTTATCAAGCACGTTGCCAATGTAACCCTCGGCCCTGCTACGCGCCGCGGGGCCCTGGACAAGGGCGGCGCTGCGGTGGTTGGCGGTGTGGTGGTAGCCCGCTATGGCGACAACCCGTTGCAGGTAATCGCCAATGTTAAAACAAAGATTACCGAGACCCAGGATGCCCTTCCGACTAAGGCGATCATTGATTTCAAGCAAACCACCAGCGACGAGGTGGAAGCATTTGCATTCAACCTGGGATTTGACGCCTTTGCCGGCAGTGCCTTAAACCAGGCTGGATGGAAAGAATACCTCAGAGGGAGCACTAGCGAAGAGTGGCCGGAGTGGATCACGCTCAGTAAAGTCAGTGTAGTGCCCTTCTATGACCGGACCGGGCTGATCTATGAAACTCTCGGCACACTGAACAGCGCCATTGGCCAGCAAATCCTGATCACTATCATTGTTGTTCTGATCATGGTTATGCATCTGCGCAGCGGGTTTGTCATCAGCTCCATGCTGCCCCTGGCTGTTTTGCTAACTTTCATTGCCATGAAACTGTTTAAGGTGCAGGCAAACATTGTGGCGCTCTCAGGAATCGTAATTGCCATCGGCACGATTGTGGATATGGGGATTGTGATCTGTGAAAACATCTTGCGACATCTTGAAAAGGCTGATCCATCGGAATCTACACTGGAGGTCGTGCACCGGGCAGCCTCCGAAGTTGGCAGTGCGGTGCTTACCGCTGTGATGACCACGGTTGTGAGCTTCCTGCCTGTGTTCACAATGATCGGAGCTGAGGGTAAGCTCTTTAAGCCATTGGCCTTTACCAAGACCTTTGCCCTGATAGCGTCAATATTGATCGCCCTAACCATTCTCCCGGCTGTTGCCCACACATTATTCTGCGGCAAAGTGAAGAGCAAAAGATTACTTGGGGTTTTTCGCTTTGGTAAACCTCAGATGCCAAAAAAGCTGGTTAAATGGATACCCCGCATAGCGATCTATGTAACTATCGCTGTGGTTGGTGTTCTGCTTACCCGGGATTGGGAACCGTTAGGGCCCGAAAAAGGAGTCCTGCGCAACCTGGTCTTTGTTGTGTTGTTAATCGGCGGGTTGCTGGGATTCTTCAAGGTGTTTCAATATTTCTATGAGCCATTGCTGAGATGGTGCCTGCGACATAAAGCCCTGTTCCTCTCCCTTCCGCTTACGCTTTTCATCGTCGGAATGACCAGCTGGCTCGGATTCCATAAAACTTTTGGCTGGTTGCCAAAGTTTATCGGGAGCTCTCGGCCAGGTCAAAAAATCGCACACACATTTCCAGGGTTTGGTAAGGAGTTTATGCCAAATCTGGATGAAGGTTCGTTTCTCTTTATGCCAACCACAATGGCGCACGCCTCGATCGGTGAGGCGCTGGATATTATGCAGAAGCAGGACATGGCATTTCAATCAATCCCTGAGATTGAATCGGCTGTTGGCAAGCTGGGGCGTGCTGAAACCCCGCTGGATCCCGCGCCGATCTCCATGATTGAAACTGTGATCAACTACATCCCTGAATATAAAGCGGACAGGGACGGGGCGCGCATTAACTTCAAGTACCGCAACAACGAGTTTGTACGGGATGAGGGCGGTGAATTGATCGAAGATCCGCGCGGCAGACCCTACCGCCAATGGCGCGACCACATCCGGACACCGGATGATATCTGGAAGGAAATCACCGGAGCTGCCAAGATACCTGGCACCACATCAGCCCCCATGCTGCAGCCCATTGCCGCCCGGATCGTCATGTTGCAAAGCGGCATGCGCGCGCCCATGGGTGTCAAGGTGCAGGGGCCTGACCTGGATACAATCGAAAGGGTTGGCTTGCAGATTGAGCACTACCTCAAAGAACTTCCGGCGATTGAGCCAGCCGCTGTGATCGCTGACCGTATTGTTGGCAAGCCCTACCTTGAAATCGTGCCTGACCGTGAGGCTCTGGCTCGCTATGGCATCCCGATCCGGAAATTTCAAGATGTGGTGGAGATCGCTATCGGCGGCAAAACCGTCACAGGAACCGTCGAAGGCCGGGAGCGCTTCCCCGTGCGTGTGCGTTACAGCCGCGAGCTGCGAGACAATATCGAATCCCTCGAAAAGGTGCTTATCCCAGGTGCAAAGGGAACACAGATACCGATCATGGAAATCGCTGAAATCAGATATGTCCGAGGCCCTCAGAGCATCAAGAGTGAGGACACCTTTCTCGTTGGCTACGTTGTGTTTGACAAAAAGCCCGGTTTCGCTGAAGTTGATGTGGTTGAGCAGGCCCAGGCCTACCTGCAAAGCAAGATCGACAGTGGTGAGTTTGAGATTCCCCGTGGTGTCAGCTATCGCTTTGCAGGCAGTTATGAAAACCAATTGCGCGCCTCCAAAACCCTCTCAATGGTACTGCCGATTGCGCTCTTCGCCATCTTCATGCTGATCTACTTTGAGTTCAAGTCAACTGCCACCACCCTGCTGATCTTCACCGGTGTGTTCATTGCATGGTCGGGCGGCTTCATCCTGGTCTGGCTCTATGCTCAACCCTGGTTCCTCAACATCACCCTGTTCGGCGTTGAGATGCGCAACCTGTTTCAGGTGCATACCATCAACATGAGCGTGGCTGTATGGGTTGGGTTTTTGGCCCTGTTCGGCATCGCCACCGACGACGGCGTTGTGATGGGCACCTACCTTACCCAGTTATTCAGGGACAAAACCCTGCAAACCAAAGAGGAGATCCGGGCCCTTGTGGTTGAAGCAGGCACACGCCGCGTCCGGGCCTGCCTGATGACAACCGCAACCACTATTTTGGCGTTAATCCCGGTGCTGACCGCAACCGGGCGCGGCAGCGATATCATGGTGCCCATGGCGATTCCCTCATTTGGAGGGATGTTAATTGAAATTATTACAATGTTGGTTGTGCCAGTGCTATATTCGCTCGTAAAGGAATCTCAGCTTGCCTGTAACTCAACCACAACTTAAGTGTTTGGTCGGTTTTATAAGCCCTTTTAACTGCTCAGGTAGCCGCCCAAAATGGGCGGCTGTTACTGAATTTCTATAACCAACCTTATGTTTTCTCACGCATGTTCAAACAAAGTAAATCCGCCGTTACACGGTGGATTATTGCTGTCCACCGCATAGCGGAGGACATACTTATCAAGCTTCATCCGACGATGCTGTGCGCCCCGCCCGCCAGTCATTCGGCGTGGCAAGCGATGTTGGTGGACGATCGGGAACATGCGGGGAATCGTCGACCAGCATCGTCGCCGCTATCGTAAGCCGACGGCGCAGCCGATCGTCTGCAGCTCCGGTTTCCAACCGGAGATGTCCGATTGGGAATCGGACCTACCTATTGGAAACTGATTATAACACCGTCATTTTCTGCGATGCAGCGTATGTGACAAGCATCACTCTTTGATTGAGCGGCAAGCAAACCGGCCAGCGGCATCTCGATATAACGCTGGATAACCCTGGCCAACTCCCTTGCCCCAAACTCGGCATTGAACCCTGCCGCACACAAGAATTCAATCACTTTTTTATCGTATGTCAACGTCACATTGTGCTTCTCTTTTAAAGTCAGTGCCAGCATCTCCATCCGTTTCTCAGCGATCTGCTCAACCACTTTAATGTCGAGCTGCTCAAAAACAATAACTTCGTCAATCCTGTTGATCATCTCCGGCCTGAAATATTTTTTCAAAACGTCATTTTCTCTTGCGGAGGCCTTTGCTAAGGCAGGAGCCGCCAAGGCATTAAACCCCATCTGCTTGAGTTTAACCGACGACTCCACCCCAAGATTGGATGTCATGATAAAAATCGAGTTCTTGGCATCAACGCTCCCCCCTTTGGCATCTGTCACGCGTCCATCGTCAAATACTTGAAGAAACAGATCGGCCACTTGAGGATGAGCCTTTTCAATCTCATCTAAAAGCACAATGGAGTACGGCGCTCTCCGCAAAGCCCCGGTCAGCTGCCCCTCTTCATCGTGTCCGATATAACCTGGCGGCGAGCCAATCAAACGTGCCACATTATGCTTTTCCATGTACTCCGACATGTCAAGCCGGATCATGGACTTTTCAGAACCAAAGAGCGCATCCGCAAGTGCCCGCGCCAGCTCGGTCTTACCAACCCCGGAAGGCCCCATGAAGAGGAACACGCCCAGCGGTCCCCGGCGATCAAGCAACGCTGCCTGAGCCAACATAAGCCGATCACACACACTCTTGATTGCAACATCCTGCCCAATCACGCGCAGTGCAAGACGATGGCTTAGCCCCTCCATCCTGGAGTTAGAGTCTCTGCGCAACTCATTCGCAATCAGCTCTACAGGAATCCCCGTTTTTTCAGACAAGACAGCGGCCACATTTTTTTTGGATACAAGACCACACTCTAGATCCGACTTGTCTCCTTGAATACTCAGACCGGGAATACAGAGCTGAGCGCAGGCTCGGTCAATTAAATCAATCGCTTGCCCTTGAGTACTTTGCCATCCGTACCCTGTGCGATCCTTTGAGCAAGCACTTCCACAATCGCGGTCTTGCCAACCCCTGGCTCACCGATCTGCAGTACAACAAGGATGAAGCGAGATTGAAATCAGCTCCGATCCCCAAGGACGCAGACTAAACCTTAATCGGTATGTAGACGCCATGTACATACCTCAATGCTCTAGGTTTCTGTTTTGGTTGGACAAATCGTAGTTTTTCTGCCAAAGCAGGCGTGGTCTTAATCAAGTGCTCGTTCGCAGCACGAATCGCCGGTAGATCCAGAAAACCGAGAAACTTCAAAACCTTCTGGCTCATCATCGGCGACTTACGTTTTCCGGTCATCAATGACTCAACGTCAGACAAAATCCCTCGCTTCTGTTGAGCACCATATCTAAGACCTCCATTTATGGGCAAATTGCATTTCACTTCAGCTACAAACGACATTGGAACACCGAGATACAGATCAAAACCATTCGCGTTAGGCTTTTTGCGCATTACACTTCTGCAAAGGCTTGCTCGTATATCCTCTTCCAGACTGTATGTATCACAGACCCAACTTGCTAATCCACACGTTAGTTTAAGGGTAATCAAATTATTGATATCGGAAAGAACGGATTTAAGGCTGAGCAGAGACTCCAAAGTAAATTTATTCGTGTAATCCGCTTCTGGGAGGTGGAGTTCTCTGAGCAGAAACTGATTCAATTTATTGATCAAATCATCTTCTCGGCTGTACGTTAAATTCATGACATATCTCTTTCAGTCTGTACCAATAACTTTCTATGACCAACCTTATGTTTTCTCACGCATGTTCAAACTAAAGAGGCGGGTTCACTACCTGCCAACTCCTGCTCAACAACCGTTTTACGACGCGCTTCCTTTGCTTCTGATTGCTTTTGCAACTGATCTAATTCATGCATTATTCAAAACACCCACTCTCATTGGACAGGTGGCTGGGGTGTGATTCGCACTTCACATTATCAGAAATCATGCCGCAGTTACCTAACCTGTATAGCGTTTCGTTAGCCTTCATGTCCATAACCTAAACACTAATGGTCAAAACATCATAGTGTCTTACATTTACTTACGATGCTTTCATAATTGGATTGTATGCAGTCAGCAACTTTTTCAACTGATGCTCCCCAGCGAGTGGCCAAATCCTGATAAACCAGTGCCACACTGACCGGTTTGCAGACTCGCCCTTCAATTTTCGTGAATGGCCCATCGCTTTCAATTAGGATTCTCTCCCTAGGGGACTGGGCGATCACTCGTTGTCCGCTAATGCTAGAAAGCATAGACGGATTGATTGATACGAAATGCCCCTCTGCAAATACGTTTTGAAGAGTTTTTATCGATCCCGAAAACCAATGAAAGACCGCCGCCTTGACACCGTGTCGACGAAGCCCTTCAAGAACTACGGCCTCTGCACCTCTGCTATGCAAAGTGATAAATCGGGGGCGATCCTGAATTACACTTAGCACCCCTTCAAATACGCGCTCTTGAACGGTTATGGATGCCCTTCCCTGGCGAGAAAAATCGAGCCCTATCTCTCCAACAAAATTAGTGCGCAACGCCATTCTCTTAAACGAAGTCAGCTCATGGATACCTTTCGCCGCTAATAGCGGATGCATTCCAAGAGAAGCAGATACATATTTATGTCCCCTTAGCCTCTCAGCAGCAATTGCGTAGTGCGACGGAAGGTTCGTGACTGCTACCACACGCAAAGCGTTTCTCTCACACTCTAGGATAACCTCTTCAGGTGATGGATACTGATCAATGTGGCAATGAGTATCGATTAACATGTTGAAACCTCATTCTTCAAATATCCCGAAGCGCTTGCTTTCAGCCAAACGAGCACCTCTGACCGCATACGTTTTACTAAATCGACATAATCTGAAAGATTTTCCACGGGAAGCAATCCGTTTCCAAGTAATCCAGCGGCAATTTCCCGATCAGAGTCGTTTCGACGCAAAAAAGCAATAAGAGCCAACAAATCTGCCTTTGCTGCTCCTGAAAGATCAGTTATAGATTCAATCGGAATGCCGTAAACCTCGGAATCAAATCCGCAGGCGTGAAGAGAAGCACGACGGAACAAACAAGGTATACAGATGCCGCATCCCAACGGAGTTTTTACAGATAGGCTTTTTCTATTAATCCAATGCCCTTTTCGTCCAAACTTTGAGCATGAACGTGTAAGCGCGTAAGCACTCTTAAGTATATTTTGATCCCGACACTCTGCCACCATTTCACCTTTCGTTTTCAGTTCGTAGGGATTCAGAACGGGATTGCGCATACCCACGCATTCAAGAATTTCATTAAGAGCTGTTAGAAACCGAGGATGAACCGTCCGAGTGCTACATGAACCGCGGCGTGCCGCGGTCAAGGGGAAGTTCAGGGCAATTGGTCCATTCTCTGGGATTAAGACAGGTACATCCTGTCCGAGTATTTCTGCAAAATAACACCCAAGGGAGATAAAAAGAAGAGAACGGCTACGATAGTTTGTGTCCATTCCTCCTGAAGATAGTCCAATTCGAGTTTGTGCGAATTCAAAACAGCCAGCGAAACTCTGTTGGAGAATGTTTTGCAACGCCTTCTGGTCCGAACTAGGGCCAGATACATCACCATCATAGTGCCCAACCAGAAGCAGTTTTTCTGATGGCTTTTCAGTCATCCAATTCACTGCACCGATGAAAGAATCCAACCCTCCTGAGAAGAGACAAACTGCTTTTCCGGTGGCACGTTTGAACCGGGCTCTACGTTTCCTGGGTTTTTTTTGAACCAAGCGTTTTTCTCCGTGCCGGAAAGATATTTCCCATCGATCTCCAGTTAAAAAACCGACACAGTCAGATAGCTCATCTGCGACGGCAGCCCAAATATCAACGTGCTCAACAGGAATTTCGATGCCTAAGTACCGCGTCCACCTGTCCTCCGCTCCATCACGAGGTATAGCTTTGTCCGCAGCGTAGACACACGAAGCAATGCACAAAAAATCCTGAGCGAGATCCGGAACGGCCCTCGAGACTTTTAATAGCGTGGTTGCGTTCACATCGAGTACGACATCTTTGGTTTGTCCTTCAAAATGAAAAGAGAGTGTGGCACTTTCTTTTCTAGTATCCGCCTTTGACGCAATTGAAATGTTTATTTGATGCCTCATAGTTTCTCCTTTTATCCAAATATAGCAATCGTATCTGTGACAATGCCATCTACAATCGCCGCGCCATCAATACTGTTCCAGTTCACGGATGACAACTCACGCTCGGCTTTTACCCCTGCAATCTTAGCATTAATAAAGTCTCGAATCTGATCAACCATACTTTCTGCCTTTTCAAACCCATGAGTAGCGAGAACACCTTGATAGCCCACGGTTTTAAAAACCTCGAAAATGTAATGGCCGAAAAAGGTATAAAGTGTGTCCTCAATATTCTCAGCAGCATTCGTTACCGATTCGATCAACCCCTCAATTTCCTGTACGCCTTCCGACCATTCAAGCACCAGCTCCATGAGTGCGCCACGCAAGGCTGTTTGCTCAATCAGGCTAGCGGGACCGCCGAAAAAATCAGCCAATGCGAATGCGATTTCGTCCGGAGACTTATTTGTAATATCCGTAAATCCTAGCTCTGACAGTACATTGCGGAATCCTTTGGCATGAACATCTCCCAAGAAACCGCCGATTCTCCGAGCAACTGTGCGGGCGGATCCGTCTGGCCTACGTGTTCCGCGAACACCGCCGCGGTGACGGTCTTTGCCATCTCGAGAGACAACACCGAAACCATCTCTTTGACTAGAAAGCGGGGTGCCGAAACCCAGTTGCGAGGCTTGTTGCATCTGATCCACAAAGCTTTTAACGATAGAGGCGGCCTTCTGTGGTGTGACGTGGCCTTGTCCACCCACTCTCGTAGTTTCACTTTTTGCCGGGCCCCAGTTTGGTGAGCCAAGATAGTTGATTGATGTTCCCATAAGTTACCTTTTTTTTTGCTTCAACGTCTGAGCAAATTTGCTTTTCCCATCTTGGTTTGCATCGATGATCGACTGACAAACCGCCCCTAAAGGGGTTGCCTTACGAGCGGCCGTAACAATAAGAACAGCTAAAGCCGGTGGTAGATCTTCTTTTGGAATGCGGTCCACCACGGCCTTGAAATTCTCTACAAATTGCTCGTCAATTTCGGCGGTCGCCAGCAATGCTTGAAATGCCTTCATGTTTTCGGGTGATCGTTCAACAAGTGATACGAGCAACTGTACTAACGCCGAGCGCTCCGCAGTTTGAAGCTGTTGAATCTCCTTCCGCCCTGCAGCATCACCCATCCTACTAAGTACTTTTTTTAGAACCGATCTTACTACTGGAGGAACCATGGTCGTCCCACTCAAGGTTGAACCCAATCGATCTCGCGTCACCCACATGTAGTCACGCAAATCAATGGCAGCCAACAGAGGTTCCGTCTCGAGCCAACGGTTCATGTGCGACCATTCCTCGAGACCGTCTTTTGCTGCCGATGTCGTTACCGTTCTCTTAGTTTCTGGCTTCGGTTCCAACTCTGCAAGAATTTCGACCAAGCCTGTCTGGCCATCCATGCTCGCAAATAATTTGTCAAATAGCCTCGGAGCAGCATATTCTAATAACATAATCTTCACCAAAACCTCATCGTTAACTTCATCAAGTTTTGCAACATCAGCTAGCTTCCGACGAAGAAAGAACGCGTTAAGGAACCGCTTTACCTGCCGTGGGTTTCCCTGCAAAACATCCGTAACCTGCGTTGCGATACGTGCCCCTATACGTAGAGACTCAGAAAGTTTAGAGGGCAAAGTAACGCCTTTTAGAACTTCCAATACATTTGTCTGAGCAAACGTGCAGTAACGGTCTTTAGCTCTTTGATTTCGCGATGTCTCACAAACACGTTGGAAAAGTTCGGGTTTCAGATAACGTTTACAAAATAATAGCGTAAGGTACGTTTCAACCTCAGACGGCGAAAGGCGTGGGAGGCGATACGGTATCTGAATAAGTTTCTCTAGATAGTCATCTACCAGCCGTTCGCTCGGGTCGGATTGCCCATCTGCCGATGCCTTCAGGGTATCGCGATACCGCCAAACCACTGCTTGTCGTATGATCCGACGATCTGCTCCAATTACGAAGGCTGTATTCGGAACATTAAGGAAAAGCTTGATTGCTTCAAGATTTTCAATGATCCGATCCGGGGAACATCTGTCGAGATCATCAATCAGGACAACCAATGTCTTGATATCGCTTTCTCCAAGCATCGATGCGAAATCATCACGAAACTGGCGAATATCGGAGGGTGCTTTATCTGAAGTCGAACCGGCATCGGTCCGGACAGCTTTATCGATAGCATCAGGCGATGCATTCTTCACTCCCGTCAATGTACCACTGAGCAGTGCTGGGAATAGAGCCGCGAGTCCGACACCGCCTGTCGCCGCTGCAACGCCACCCGTTACAGCGCCCGAGAAAAGCATCCGCAAGGCCCGCATGTAGTTCACTTGCTTTAGCAACTTTCCGGCGCGATCTCGGAGTTTTGCCCCGAATTTTTTATGTTCACACAATGCGGTCAGAATAGAACTCAACAACGCGGCCTTAGCATCATCATACCCCTCAAAAAGCCAACCGTTAAAATAAAGAACTGCTACACCCTCATAAGGATTAACTTCCGTGTTCGAAGTTCCAGCTTCCTTTTCGAAATCATCCCGCAACATTTGCATGATGCTTGATTTACCGCCACCCCAATCGCCATACACTCCAATGGTAGCAGGCAATACAGTAGGATCCATAATGAGCTCACGAATAAGATCAGCGTGGACCCGAAAACCAAAGAGATCATCAGACGTTTCATTGTCAGACCACATTGTGAAACTCCTTTTCGTTTGTGCGATAAGCACATCTTGTTATCATTTGACGACCTCCGCAATTTTTCTTCTTAAGCTCCTCTGTAAAATTAAAACCAGCTCCCACCTAGCACTCCCCCCGGCAAAGGGTGGGAATCGTGTGCTTTAAGTCGATGGGCCATCTCAGCCGCAAGGGTGGTGCAGTCGATGAGGTTGTCGGTGCCGGCGGCAGGTGCGGGCGCGACATCATTTTCCAGGTGCTCCGAAAAATCTTTGGTCAGACGGTCAAGACGCGCAAAGTAATTCTTGAGTTCGATTTCGTCGCCGTGCTCCCAGAAGTCACTCTCATCGGTGACAGCAAGATCGGGCAGGTGAGTGTCGCGGATGTGGCGCAGGAGATCGCAGAGTGCGCGGTGGGCTTCGGTGCCGGCATAGTGAGTTTTGACGGAGACGGTGAGGATGGACTCGCCGCCGGGCGCGAGAAGGCCCCCGAGCGCATGAAGGCGGCTCTCACCATCGAAAAGAAAAGGCTGGCAGCCTTTGTAGTAGAGTGTTGTCATAGTGTTACCTCATTTGACTCTTGGGTAATGGTTTATCCTTTCAAAAATCACGTTTTTCAGCTGTGTCGCGTTCCGTTCCGGAACATAAGACGGCAGCACGACATCTGTCATCGGAGTTATCTTATACACTCTCTTTCGATTTTTGGTCAATGTCCGAAGATACAAGCACCCCTTCTGCCGCTTATCATTACACTAAAACCAACAAAGTTTCCTTTTTATAGGCGGCTACGAGTTTTGCGTCTGTTACTGCAAGTGCACAGTCTTCTCGAATACACGCAGTCGCAGCGTGTAAGTTATCTATGGCTTCTATGCCTTTATGTTTACCTCTTATCTTGCAGCAAGAAGGAAGGGCAACAAGCTGTCGCAAAACATCCAGACCCAGAGGTTCGATTGTAAAAAACGGAGGTGGGTCGTCAATGAAAGCCGCGAATTGGTTAATTGTCACTTGTCCCTTAAAAATTGAATCAAATTTTCTAGCAAGCTCGACAAAAGCCACAGAAGATGCAACCAACAAACCAAAGGGCGGTTCTCCGCTATCCTGATACCGATAATGCGAGCGCAACAAAGTGTTAATGCGTTGGCAGTGGTTATGGTGCATGTGAATACTCTCTTCGACAACAAATTCAGTTATTTTGCGTGGAGAAAAATATTGCTTCAAAAAATCAGCTAGAATGTTAGTGTCCATACAAATGTCAGCCATGGCTCCCTCGCAGTTCCTCAGGCGCATACACATGATCAACTTGACCGAGAAGGTTTTCACTATTAATCAGATCCCATTCACGTATCTGAAGCAATCGAAATGAATGCTCGCATCGAACAGCAGTGCACGCTGCAGGTGCCCATAAAGCCAATGGATTACCACCCCATTCAGACTCTCTCTCATACAGACTGAGGTGTAGAGTGTCCCTGTTTAGATCAAACATTACAATGGTTCCATTATCTACAAACTGTTCGCACGCATTGATCAAATCACAAGCCTTTTGATCCTTGCCGGCTTTATGTAAGGGCTCAATTTCCTCTAAAAGGTCACCTATGCTAAAAAAGGCATCCTGTAACTCTGTACAGTCGTCCGTCACAATGCGGTGAAGCTCCTTTCTATGTCCCAGTCTCATTCTGACACCCCTCTCTTAGGTGCCAAACCAGAACCTTTTAGATCAGCTAGCGGGTTCTTCAAGGGCTCTGGTACTTGGTCATCTTCGCCCTCATGCGCTTTACGCGTCGGTGTCGTGGCAAATTCTCGAATGAATGCAGCGGAAACAAACGTTTCTCCCTTACCCACAGCGTGCTCAATCATCTCATGGAGAAAGGTCAATAATTTACCAGGAACGCCTTTCGTTAAGCGCGTTGCCTCAATGATTGCGGCTTCATCAAACGGGTGAAGATGCTGATTGGCCGGAATTGTGTCAGGTAATTGAAATCTCTCCAAATATTTACTAGTCATTGCCACGGCCATTGCGTTTTCAATAGGGTTAAAGTAAATGGTAAAGTTTTTTGATAGTTCTCTACTTAACGCAGCAAACCTGTCCAGTCCCGATGCTTCCCAATGAGGCAGAAGAAGTTCCTGAACATACGGATGAATTGTCAGCAGTATCCGAAAGAAAGAGTATTTCGTATTTTCGTGTTCACCGTCAAAAAAACAATAGCGAAGTGATTCAACAAAGGACCTACGCTCAGATTTATTTTGGTAGAGTACGATCTTCTCCACTTCATCGACGAGAAGCAACCCATTGCTGATTCCGGCATAGCGAAAAATTTTAACGAGCCACTCAAAGACAAACTCGTTTCCATGCTTCCGCCAGAAAAAATCAGTTTCAACATCCATAAAAGTTTCGTTGAATCGGCCATGGTCATTTCCGAAATACGCCAACTTCTTGGCGACTTCGGAAGGAATTCCAATTTTCTCCAAATCATCTCTAATGTGCTCCGCAAAATAGAGCGGTTCAACACCTTGGGCACGTAGCCAAGTATCGGATCCAATCGTCGTCTCGGGATCTGTGACTTTTAAGCGCACTTCGTTTGGCAGAGCTTGGTGAAAATATCGAATTCGCCACATGGCCTTGGCTAAAACGTATTCATCAACGAGGGCTTTTGCTATCAATTTTGCAAATTCCCAAAATTTACGTGTTTCTGCCACAGGCTGTATACGCACAGCAAATATTAAAGATTGACCTTCGGTTGCACTTTGGCCCCAATCTTCATTTACTCTACGTGTCTGGTAGTTAAGAAAAGCCGTTTTTCCAATACCTCTGCCACTGCTTGTAGCGTAATCCATCACAAAAGCACACGTTTTCGCATGCGGATTCCTTGGCCCAGGCAGAAAGATTTGCTCAAATTCAGCCTGTTCAGTTTCTCGCACCGACGGCTCGTAGATCGTACCGTTTGAACGAATGTCCTCACTATTGACACGCACCCCCGGCTTTGAAGGAAAAGGGTTGTCCCGCAGCCCAAGAGATTGATAACGATCTATTGTATCAATTTCGCCAATGGGAGCATTGCGGAAAAAATTATTATTATTATACATGATTTATCTCCTGACTAGGGTCGATTCGTTTTCTGATTGCAATAAGAGAGTAAGGCGTAGCGCTTTGCCATACAGGGCGCCGTTGGAGTCCATGTGCTGACTGCTGGTCTTCTCGAACATCACTTTCAATCGAAAGTGACCACAACGAGTTTGGCATCAAACAATAGCTAACCGCTTGGCGAAGTAGTTCGTCAAACCAAGCTGCACTAATTCTAAGTTGGCGGCAAACTTCATCGCGCACATCAAGAAGAGAAATATAAAAAGAGCCCACACGTCTAGAAACACTCCAATGGACATCGTGAAGAGTTGCCATAAACGTTTCACTGTGTTGATCCCACTTCGGCATGTGATAATAGAGATGCTGTCCAGTAGGAGTAGCAATGCCCTCTTGTCGCACAAAATCAGCAGAAGGCTTGTCAGTCAAAAAAACAGCAACAGGGAACATTAACCGTCCTGGAGCATCCCGCACATTATCCGTGTAAAACAACATATTGAGATCTTCGAGTCTCGCTGTCCAAAGCCTCAAAATACGAGGTGATTTTTCGGAAATAATGTATTTACGAGTGCCACGGGTATGAATATCTGGCCTATTCTCATGCGGAGGTTTTGGGTCAAAAAGGAGTGCGATAGCGGCCTCTTGCATAGACATGGTAAGGCGCTGACGCGGCGAAAAGCCATCCACTATGATCTCGCGGGTATGAAATTCTTTACGTTTAAGGCTACCGAGCCGTGACCAAGCTTTCTGAACAGCAGAAACCCATTCCGCTTCCACTACTGGTAGACTGCCTGAAAGCACTTTGTTAGCACGCCGCAAGGACTCAAGCGTTAAGTCTTTTAGCTCTGGCCGCCAATCATTGTTTTCCCATTTCCATGCTGGTGGAGCCCACGTTTTGTTAGGCATCGGAATAAAAACTTCACCCTGGTGTTCAACGTTTATTTTCCAGAGTCGGTCAATAAACCATCCCGGCACCGAGTACAGTTGCTGGAGTTTGCCAGCAACTATCTGGCGAAACTCATAGGTGCTTCGTTGATGAAGTGACAAGGTGTAGCTGCCTTCATCTGTAAGCACGTACATATCAGCACTTGGTCGATCTTGGCGCCGTATCCAGCCAAACCGGATCAATTCTTTTAACAGATCACGCGCTACCCTTTGCGAAATACCGCGATACGAAATAAAACCCTCTTCCGCGTCAAAGATAGGTCGCCTTTCAGCAAGCCCTGCTCGGCGCGGGCCTAACTCCCCCTTGATAATGTCTTCGTTTAAACCAAGATCAGACTCTGCTGCCAGAGTCAAAGCATCCGCATAAAGTGAAGCATTAGAAAAAAGGCCAATATCACGATGTTTTGGTGAGGGCCACTTATCATAAGAAGGTTGTGTGTCAAACCAATTCATCTGTTTATTTCCATTCAAAATATATAGACAGAAAAGATATCCCGCTTACAATCAGCAGGACGTGTGACTTGTTATTATAAAAACGATTTATTGAATTAAAAGAGGTGATCATGGCGATTCTCTGTTGTCTGAATTCTGTGGACCGAGAGTGACCAGTGCACTATCCAACGCAAATGGTCAGCGACAATTACTTTTTAACATAACGACAATTATAACTTAATATTGACGACAATTAAAGCGCATAGTTATTTCATAGTCTTTTTCGAGTGTAATTTTATTTTGTAACATCAGATGCCCAAAAAGTGCTTGACCGGATGGCAGCACGGATATTGACATCAACAAAATCGAGTGTTGGTTGGGTTCGGTTTAACTAGAAGTATTCTGATACTCGCATGGTCTATTCCTTATTCCAAGATGAAATAAACAATAAACACAGGGGTGTTATATCCGCTTTCCGATGGTGTTGCCGTTATCAACTATTTCTCTTAAGTCTCTTTCTAAGACCTCTTGATTCGCTGCCACTGTTTAGCAGAACGAGATCTTTACCACGCTTCTGCCGATCTACGATTCTGTTCTTCTATCCGTCGGAGCTCTTCCTTTTCGAGTGCCCTTGCCTCACGACCACCCATCGCACGAAGCAGCTTCGAACGAAGTGCTTCATTAGGACACGTAAAATTCTGCTCGGTCATGCCGTACCAGCCTTTGGCAGTCCAGACAGTGCTTTGATCATACATCTTTTGATGTTCCGATTCCTTGCGCAGTTCAGCCATAGACCGCGGCCCATGGCCCTGGTCAACCTCTAAAAGAATATTAGCAAGTCTTAGGGCGTGTTCGGAAAGCTCAGGTCCAAAGTACAATCCTAGCTCATGTTTCAATCGAGTGCTATTGTCCTTTAACGGACATGATGAACAGTAAATTCCTCCAAAAGAACATCCCTAGCCGATAAAGATTCATCGCTTTGAAACGAAATGCATAAATCTGTGCCTATTCGGCATGCAGCGTCCAACTGCGAAGAGACCTCTTTGTAAACGCGAAAGGCATTCTCTTCTTTCCAGTTTCTCCTTTGTACCAAAGAAGGTCAATGCCGAAATGGCGATCGCAAGAATCGGTACAACGTAAGTAACCATCGTTATAAGAAACACTATCATCTTTGGCATTTTTTTACTGATGATGTTTGCATGTTTTTCTTCTCTCCTTCTGCCAACACTCACACTAACGAAAGCAACTCTCTTTGCGCAAAAGGTCTCTTCTAGGGATAAGGAAGCTGAATGTGTTTCGCTGACCCTTGGATCCGGTCGCCAAATGCCCCACCGTACCTCCATGGGCTCTCACAATTTTTTGAACCGTGAAAAGACCTATTCCGCTCCCATTGACATGAAGTTCAAGTGCTTCCCTTCCTCTTTCTCCAAAATCCCACATCTTCGCCGCGAACTTCTCAGTAATACTAATACCTACATTCGAGACGGACACTTGAATTCTGCCTTGCGCCTCACATCTCGCCCGGATATCTATCTTCGATGAACCCCGAGAATATTTAATGGCATTCATAACATATTGAGTAAGCGCAGATTCAATAGCTTTACAATCGCCCCACAAGACCGGTTTAGACAGATCAACTTCTCGTTCTAGTGTGATGTGTCGCTCAGCAGCTTCACTTTCACAAAGACGTATGACAGTGTCGACAACATCGATAATACTAAAATCAGAGCCATCACGGATGTTATACATCGGATCGACCGTTATCCCCATCGTGTCGGATGAACGATATATGGACATAATCTCTGCTTCCGCCTCTGCTAGTTTCGTTGTCGCTAGAGTGCCAGTAACGTGTCCCAGTCTAATATTCCGCACTTTTGAGATGATCGCCTGCACAGAGCTTGCAAGATCGTGTCCGAGTTCCTTTATGTAGTGTTCTGTAACTTCGAGATTTCTGACGGTCTGATCTGCATGCATGATCGCAGCGACGTGCGCAGCTAACTCACTCCAGGCGTTGATGATGTCCGAGGTTACTTTCATTGAGTCATCATCCGCAGAGAATAGCAGAAAGTCCAATGCATCATCACCAACCAAAAAAGGGATGAAGAGAGCGCGCTTGCGCCAGCTACTTGTATCACAGACTGCGGACAACTCCTTCCAGAACTTAGACGATTTAAGCGAGTGGACGTGCGGCCGTGGGTAATGCATGTGACAATCCAAAAGTTGTGCTGTTAAACTGTCTGATGACGACCCTTTGAACGGAGCCAATGGCACTGCAACAGAGCACATCGCAGTGTACTGTGAATGCTGGGATTGCTTATAGGCCAAGATTCCTGCACAAAGCCCTGCATTCGTTATTAGTTTTTCAAATTCGGGAAAAATGCAAGACTCCAAATCCGGCAGTGCCGGGATCACTCTGTCTGGACCCTTATTGAGAGAGGACACGGTTCACCTCTTTCTCAAAAATGTCTGGATCAATGGGCTTTCTCATAAAAAAGGCGAGATCGCCCCTAGCCTCGACATCTGGCATACTATGTTTTGAGCCAGTAAGAATCCCTACATGCGTTTTCGGCCATTTTTCTCGAATCATATCAGCTATAACCTTACCCGTTTTTTTATAGTTATCTGTCTGTTCAGGAGAGAAAATGTCTGATGACCCCATCTGCATATCGACAATTGCCAAATCCACAGGAGTTGCTTGGAGCTTTAAAAGAGCATCGCGAAGCGTCGGTGCGAAGATAATATGGTAATCACGCTGGAGTGGAATCATCAAATCTTCCATCTTTCGAACCTCATCATCGATAAGAAGTATGACTTGGCGTTGTCCAGCCAAGGCTCGATCCTCAATGCAGCGCCAAGACTCATCTGACTGTCCTGTACAGGACAGATTCCGCGAACTCTCAACAGCGATGTCAATACCCCAATGTTCTTGGATAATGCGACGACAATGCTCATCGAAAAGAACTTTCGCAATTGGTCGTCGGATCTGGTGAAGCCAATAGTCAATGGATGACTCAGACGGTGGGCATACCGCGATGTTAAAGGTGATCTTTGGAATACCCCCCACTTCAATCGCAACAGTATGCCCTTTTACCCATTCTGACGTAATGTTGTGTTTAAACCAGTGCCAGCATGAAGTTGGATCCCACTCCTCATAGTGATCGCGAAGAACCGTCGCTGGAGCTCTGGAAGGTCCAACATCCAACTCATCCAGAACCCGCAACAAAGCACCAAGAGGCTTTTGCAGACCAGGTTCATCAGAGAGATCTATAACACGATGCCCAGAAGCAATTTTGCTCACGAGAGTGCATTGTGGTGACGTTAAACCGCACTCTGCTAAAAAATCAAAGTGGGTGTCTATGTATCGCGAGACAAGGTTATGATGCGAAGTACGAATCAGTTTCTCTAAATTCACTGGGTCAGCTGGTTGCTCTCGACCATGAAAAACTGAGGCATAGTCTAAATCCGCAAGTGGAACGACCATTCCAACATCGTGGCAGCAGATAGCACAGAGGAGATAAAAGGCTTCGTCCTTACTTAACCTGAGCCCTGCATCATTTAGAAGATCAAGCAAGGCCAAAATATTTCGCGTATGCACACTACCATGAAGAGTAAAATATTTAAATCGTGGTGTATGATCGAGAAGAACTGATGTACTATGCTGAAGAGACGTGACTATACGTCTTCTATCTGAGTCAAGTTGTTCAAGATATACACTCATACCTCTCCTTATCATTCTTCGCTACCTATTTAGTCGCCAAACATTCGAAAATCCATTCATCTTCCCCCACAAGATTTAAACCACTCTACCATTTTCACGAGAACGATGACAGGCTATAAACCGTCAGATTTGTAAAAATTTACTCAGGTTCAAAATGAGATGCACGGAATCCAGCTTGTGGCTTTGTAGATGTTTGGTTGCCAATGATGTTGAATCTGATTTTACACGCATTTGAAGTTGTTGGCGGAATCAGATACTGTCCTATACCACGTGCACGCGAGGTAATAGACAAGCCCGCCGCGCAGCGCGCTACGAAAAAATGATTGGGTAACTCGACGGTCAGCTGCATCGGAGTCGAGGTCGAGGTCGAGGCCGGGATCGGGATCGACCTCGTACGCTTTTCGATACCGATACCGATACCGGCCCCGAGTTACAATCAGGCCGAAGCTTGTAGGACGCGCGCCGTGACCACGCCGGCAAAGCGAAAATAGCGCGCAATGCGAACCGCAAGCTACCAGGCGGCGCTCCATAAACGAGCCCCCCGCGTTCACGGCCCGCGGCTACAGTGCTACGCGAGCCGTAAGGGACGCGCCTGACGAGTTATAGACAAAATCAGATCAAAACCCATCAATCTATCTGTTTAATAAAGGTTATCTCAAACGCCTTACAGGGGCGATATTGCTGTAGTCGATTGTCGAAGGAAAAAGCTTCGTTCATCTCATAGCGTTGGAAGATATCGAGGCCGCGATCCAGAGAAATTTTCCACCCATGGTCAGTCACAATATGACGAGCATGGAGAATACCGGTATTGTCGAACTCCCATGTGAGATTCACGCCTAGCGCACTAGCGGAGTCTTTCATTTTCTCAAGGTTCTCTATTTGCTTGTCGCCAGAAAATTCGTCTTCCACCGTCACAAGATGAACGGCCACTTCTTCATCTGGGGTCTTGTGCTTCACAACAGTTTCAAGAAACTCCATGAAGTTACGCATCTGGTAAAATAAGCGTATGTATGGATCGGTAACCGTAATAGCTGTGGCCCCCTTGAGATAAGGACCGAACAACGCATCGAAGGAGACTCCCCTCTGATTCTCTTGGAATGTTAAGTGATCTTCTTTAAGAGAAGGCTCAGTCAACACGACAGGTTTGGATGAAGCTGGAGGAGAGTCCGATTGCGAGGCTTCAGAGGCTCCCTCTTCTTCATCCTCAGCGATGGTCCTGTGGTAGTAGTTGGGATATTCCTCCTCTTCAAGCGTACGGACCAGGTGTGTCTTCCGAGACGCATCGAGATAGGCAAACTGCACCTCACTATAGGTCGTGTCAATCCGCATCAACTGGTCCTTGACGCGTTTGCGACCTTCAATCGCAAATCTCAGCAACTCTTCTACCTCTTCTTTAGATGCGTCGTTATGTGGAAATATGATTTTCATCAAACCTGAAAATGTCTTGTTGATCCCATCGCGATCCCGCGTCGAAATATCGTCCGAGAGGGAAAAGTGTTCCTTATAGCGATCGGAGTAATCGTGATTACGAAGAGACCGAAGCACTTCCGCCAGATAATCGACCACAAAACCATACCCACAAGAGAACATCTCGTTGCGCAAATTCTCCATCTCCCAGCCCGGCAGGAACCAATGAATGCGGTCCAGAATAGCCTGTCCGTCCGCGTTGAGATACGTTTGCGCTAAATCCATGAAAAGATGCTTGTGCTTCAGCATATAGGGCACGTTGTGCGAGGTGTTGCCAACAAAAACCATGGAGGCTTCAGCCCCTTGAGGCCCCATACCACGATTAAATGATTTGTTGGCCATATAGTTTTTCAACGTGTCGATCAGTTTAATGTCCGGCTTCTTATTACTCCCCGAGAACTCATCCATTGCAACGACATCCCAATAGCCAACGAGACCTATTTTCCCGGTCGTGTTGTTAATGAACAGCTTGGCTAAGGTTGCTTCCCCACCGGAGACTAATGTTCCATGGGGCGAAAACTCAGAATAAATGTGCGATTTACCTGTTCCTTTAGGGCCAAGTTCGATCAAGTTGTAGTTGCGCTCGCAAAACGGGATCAGTCTTACAAGTTGAATCAACTTGCTCCGCTTCCCGAACATTTCAGGATCAAATCCGATGCTTTGGATGAGCAGGTCAATCCATTCTTCGGTTGTAAATTGCTTGCGTGCCTCCAGGTAGGCTTCAGAATCGAAATGCGACAACTGAATCGGCTTCAGCGACGACAGTATCCAAGGTACAGAGCGGTCTTCGCTGTGTTCATATTCAATCCCACATATGCACCAAACACCCCCAACGAGGAGTTTAGGATGCTGCTTAACCGTTCCCGAATCGACAAGCACCTTTTTAATACCCAGGTTTTCAAATGTGGCTTCGTAAACGTCATCTTTGTCATTCAAATTGACGCCTACTTTATCGATAACCTTGTAGCGCCCCATTTCCTTGATATTTGAGCGAATCAGGCCTGCTTCGTTGCGATGCACGTAATGTTTGCGCAAGATTTCCTTAACCGTTTCGATGCCGGTTTGGATCGTCGGCTCATCGCTGGTGGCGCAATACTGCCCCAGCAGGTATTCCAGCACATAAGAGGGAACGATGGCGTTGCCCTTGACTGTCTTGACAAGATCCTTGCGCACGACAAGTCCCGGGAACCATTGATTGATTTTTTCGTCTAAAGTATTCATGATAACTCCTTTTAACCACAGATTAAATTCGCTAGTGATTTGTTTCCTTTGAACCACAGATTAACACAGATCGACACAGATAAAACTCATAGAACGAGGTGCTCCCGCTGAAATTTTGAGAACTTAAAGATTTGATGTGCTTCCTCTTTAAATAAAATCCGTGTTCATCTGTGTTCATCTGTAGTTCCTTCTTGTTCATCTATTGATGGCTCGTTTGAACCACAGATTAACACAGATCAACCCAGATAAAATTCATCAGTAATCAGTTTTTGAATAGAATTAATAAAGCCGACCAACATGGCCGATAATTTGGTATGTTTCCTCTTTAAATAAAAATCCGTGTTCATCTGTGTTCATCTGTGGTTCTTTCCTGCTCCCCCGTGGTTCCTTCTTGTTCATAGCACGAGGCGTTCCCACTGAAGTTTTGAGAACTTAAAGTTCAGAACCAGACCAACACGAAGTTTCGTGAGCCTTAAATAATTGATCATCTTTCCTCTTTCGTGATCTGTGATACGTTCAATGGTTTTTGTATCAACTACAATCCTGTCAAATACGATCAGATCAGGAACGTACTCGCCGATTTTCACTGTCTTGTAGACCACATCAAAACGAGGCTGTTGAGAAAAAGGAATATTTCTCAATCCAAATTCCACACACAGGGCATTTTCGTAAGGTTTTTCTAAAAGACCGTGTCCTAACGTGTTCAACACCTCCATCGCACATCCAATAATTTGATGTGTTTCCTCTTTAAATAAAAATCCGTGTTCATTTGTGTTCATCTGTGGTTCCTCCTTGTTCATCTATTGATGGCTACTTTGAACCACAGATTAACACAAATTGACACAGATAAAACTCATAGAACGAGGTGCTCTCGCTGAAATTTTGAAAACTTAAAAATTTGATGTCCTTCCTCTTTAAATAAAATCCGTGTTCATCTGTGTTCATCTGTGGTTCCTCCTTGTTCATCTATTGATGGCTACTTTGAACCACAGATTAACACAAATTGACACAGATAAAACTCATAGAACGAGGTGCTCTCGCTGAAATTTTGAAAACTTAAAAATTTGATGTCCTTCCTCTTTAAATAAAAATCCGTGTTCATCTGTGTTCATCTGTGGTTCCTTCTTGTTCATCCGTGGTTCCTCATCAAAAATCAAAATCACTCGTAAATGAACGCTGCATTAAATATCGGATCGATTTGTATTCTTTGTAATGTGAAGTCCCAGCATGGTTTTCTTCCAATCGCAGAGTGACATACTGCCCATTGGCTTTGTCGGCTTTACGTGTGAACAAAAAGCGCACTTGCAACTCCCGCTCACGTGGATTTTCCGAACTGAGATCAAAGATCAGATCATGACTGTCCGAGATCAATTCGCCAGCCTCAGTGTAGATACCCGCCCGCAGCGTACGTGACTGAATTTTGTCTGTTGCCGGCACACTCTGGTACATGATCACTGCTAATTGGCCAGAGGTAATTACCGAGTTGGCTCCTCGCAGGATATTCACCTCTACAGCAGTCACATCGCTCTGCCGTTTCTTGTTGATCTTGATCAGTGGGATAACAACCTCCTGCAACGATGCGCCACCATGCACGAATCGGCTGCCAGCTCCCTGCAAGCGCAGGCGGTTAATCGATTTGGGAATCTGAACATCCACTTGACCGGTAAGGCCGAGTTGAGCAGGAGTAAATGTATGCAACCCAGATGCCTCAGCGAGCCCCTTGCCGAGTATAAAGCGGCGGTCACGGTACAGAATCTGTTCTCCGTTAATAGCAACGCCAGAAAAGTCGCTCTCCTCGATAACTCGATTCTGGTAGATGAATCCATGGTCAGACGTTACGAGAAAATTGTATATATTCGCGTTATTCAGCTTCTTAATCAGGCGAATCAACTCCTGTACAGTTTCTTCCACCGCCTCAAAAACCCGTTCCTCAGAATCCCGCTTATCGCCCGTAGCGTCAATACGGTTGTGGTAAACGTAAATCACGTCATGATCCCGCACCAGTGCCCGGCAATCGTCTCTGTTCATGGACATCAACGCATCAGCCTTGCAAGCCTTAGCCCGTACACCTGCTACCTGCCCCAGGATCTTGTTGCGGTTGGCTGTGCCTTGAGAGCTTTGGCCATCGACTAAGACGGTGCCCGTATCATTATCAGCAATCGCCAACTCCTTGTTGGGCAAGAGTGCCGCCATACCAAGCTGGGTGTAGCTAGGCAGCATAGAAAGCACGGGTTCCAGCTCAGCGCTATAGCGATCCTCCTGACGAATGCAGCTCAGCAACTCTTCGCCGATCTCGTAACGCATCGCGTCGGAGATGATTACGCACACCTTGTTATCCTTGCGCGGAAACGGCAGAACACAGTGCTCGAAAAAGTCCCTCTGATTAAACACAGGCAACGCTTCCCATTTTGTCGCCTGTTCCACAAAAGCCTGGAAGCGGTCGCCCAACTTCAAAAGATAGTTGTTGGAGTAGAGGTTTTCGATCTGATCGGTCAGGGTGCCCATCAGCGACGCCTGGCCCGACATACGCACGTGGTAGGTGAATTTACGGTAGAGTTGATCAAGCTTATACCATGTTTCCGCATAGCGCTGAACCCACGTGGCCAGCGACCAGCCAACCGTGGCTTGTACCGACCATTGTCCACTTACGACTGTTAGCTTTTCTTGAAACTGAGCGGCATAGTCAATCGCCTCATACACGTGGCAATACTCCCGATACCAGTGCCCTTGACGACGCTGACGAACCCAGATCGCAACTTCACCGCTAGAGACCGTCCGAGCTGCCACCGCCCGCACCAAGTCGCTAATGATCTTCTGATCGATCAGACGGAAGTAATCCACCTCAATCAAATCGCGAAAATCCCGCTTATCCAGATCCTGCTCAATGCCCAGTACCTCGGCGCACTCTCCCGAAAGCGTCTCGAAAGCGTTTTCGAACTGACGGCTGTCTTTCCACCGTTTGAGAAACACCAGAATGTCCTGAGACATCCGCGATGGCAGTTTTTTTTCATTCTTATCACGTTTTCTAATTTCAGTATATTTTTCTGAATCGAGATCAATTTCATAGCTATCACTGAAAACGCGCAGAACAAAGTCCTTGATGCTCTTCACAGTAGAGTGATAATCAAACAGTTGAAACAGTTTTTCCCACAAAAAACCGTCAAGGTTACAACGACCTATAAGTTTGATTTGCTCCTCACGACCGGCCGAAAGTTCCTGAAGTAAGTTTTCCATCACCGCATCCACGCGCGGTTCGCCGCCGGTGCATACCGCCAGCATCTTCAGTCGAATCTGTCCAGCAGTGTCGTCAGCTTTCAGCAGTTTCTTGAGGGCGTCCTTGCGTTTAACTGCCTGATAAAATTCAACATGCTCCTGCACCACATCTGCCAACTCCAGGCCAAGCTCCAATTCGGACAACCAAATAGCACTTTGGTCGGAACGGAACTCCCCGTAAGCCAGCTCCACATCCAACAGCCAATTATCCAGATCAGCCGGCTGCGGCCCTTCTCGGTAAAGCAAAAACTTCTGCTCCGGCTGCTCACGCAGAATCTTGTGCTTTATACCAAACTCGTTGTTAGTCAGCTCGAGCTTTTTGACATCGGGCAATTGAATCGCCCAAAAGTCGGCTCTCAACTCTCTCTTGGCGTCGTGCCAGAACACAATCCTGTGTCGCTCAAAGACTTTAAACAGTGCTTGCGCTATACGGTTATTCATGTGACTCCCCGTTAAGTTGTTCAGAATCAAGTTTTCTGAAAACAGTACAGTTTTTCTCCACATCCCGTTCGACGACTAATAAATCGTCTAGTGAAAACTCGTCAATCAGACGGGTAGATTGGGTAGCCAATAGCACCTGAGTCTTTTGTGAAGCAGAACGGACAATTCCGGCAAGCTCCGCGATTGCCGCCGGGTGCAGTCCAAGTTCAGGCTCATCTAGGATAATAAACTTCGGTAGGAGGTCTGGCGGTTGAAGCAAGAGCGTTGCCAATGCCATAAAGCGAAGGGAACCATCCGATATTTGGTCGGGGCCAAACAGATAATCGCTGCCGGATGAATCCTGCCAGTTCAGACGGACATAGTTATTGTTGCCCGGAATCGGTTCCAGATCGAAATCACCAAATTGGGGCATAACGGTTTGGATATGTCGAACAATGCGTGCATAATAACTCTTGTACTCGGAATGTTCCTTCAGCATCCTCAAAAATGCGGCCAGATTACCAGCATCGCTGCGCAGATACTTAGCGTCATCGACATAGCCACGATCCTTGATTTTCGCTGTATCCGAGGTGTCGTGAAACTGATAGGTGCGGATGCCGGATAGCAGCGCATAAAGAATCCGGCTAGTCTTCCTTTTGCCATTGCCTAGTCCCAATTCAGCGCCTCCCGCGTCCAGAAAGTATTCTTGCGGATGCGGTGAAGGCGGGCTGATTTTATGATATGTAATTTTTTCACCGCTGATGAATAAGCGATCAGGAAGTCCATGCGAAAGTTTAACCTCGTATTCATCGTGAGCGGAATCAGATTCCAAGAAAAGCGTGAAAGACATGGATTCGGTTTTCTTAATACCGTAGAACAACAGGCTACTGACTCCTTGCTTGCCGACATATTGTTGAAGAGCACCTGTCATCATATAATTCAGCATCTTGAAGAACGAAACCAGATTACTCTTCCCTGAACCGTTAGCTCCAAGCAATACCGTTATGTTACCAAGCGGGATAATTTGCCCTACTTGGCCGTCAATAGATTTATATCCCCGTAAATGGATCTTTTTTAGCTTCATCTGGATCTCCTTTAAGAGAATCTGTGTTTATCTGTGTTCATCTGTGGTTCAATCTTCCTTCGCCTCCAGGCCTGGAATCTTCCTCAGCGCTGCGCCAAACTTGGGGTAGTTGACTTTGACACCATCGTCGAGGTCAATCTCCTTCTGCTCAGTAGCCAGGGGATAAAGCACATCGCGCTCGTATTCTACCAACTCGCCGATAATCTTGGTGTTTTTCTCGATCTCCTTCAAGGCTTTTGTCTTCTCACCTTGCGAAGCACCGGCACTGATACTAACTGCCTCCAGATGAGTCTTGTAAGAAGTAAGCTTGGTACGGAATTCACGCAAGTAATCATTAAGCACCACGCTAACGGTATCCGGGCGGTAGCGATGCATGTAGATCAGCGCATTAAAGCTGCCCTTGGGGCTGGAGAACAGCCAATATACAGGGCGCTTCTTATAGCGTCTCACGTGATCGTTGTAGAATTCGCGCAGAAAATAGTCGCGAATGCTGTAGCTGCGCCTCCCCTTAACATTCAGCGATTTTTCCACAAACAGCAAATTCTCTTCGTAATGCTCAGCCCCGAATGTAACCTTAAGGAATTGCTTAAACCGTTCCGTAATATCATCGGCAAACCACTCGCCCTCCAACATGGGGATCACGTTGTTTCCGTCGGGCTCAAACTGAAGCGCCTCTAGCGGCATCTCAACCTTGGCCAGATAATCTTCCAACGTTTCACCCTGATTCGCGAGAACGAGACCCGGCTTATCGAGACTGTAACGGCCAAACATACAGCCCACCGCATAGCTGATCAACTCCTGCATCGTATCTTGCAGCAACCGGGCCTCCAAATCCTTCCATTTCTCGCTTCCCTCTTCACACGCTTCACTACCGTAGCGGTAGTACGGATTACACGTCAGCGTAATCTCCTTCAGCGGCACCTCTGGCGTCAGCTCATCCTGCAGGCCGTAGGCTGCGATAAAAATGCGATTGTTCTCCTCCTCCAGCCGCTGCATCTCATATGTCATCTCCTGCCAATGACGCCTCAGATTCGTGTAAGCGTCGCTGATGAGGCGAGTGGCTGGCCAGTGGCTAGTGGTTAGTGTGTTTTCCGTGTTTTCTTTGCTAGTCACTGGCCAGTGGCCACTATCCACTTGAATTAACGCCAGGCTGGTGAAATTCCAAGAGGTTTCGTAGGAGTCCCAGTCAATCCTTCCAAGGTTAACACACTTATTCGCGTTGTCTTCAATGGTGGCGGATATAAATTTTGACGGAAAAGGAAGATTGCAGTAATCGCCAATCTGAAAATGCATTGTTGGGTTTAATATTTTTGCTAATCGCTTGCAAAATGTTGTATTCATATAGGCAAGAATACAGAGTCGCTCTTTTTCTCCGCTCGGGAAAGCTGAATGTCCAGAAATGTCGTAAATATTTCCGCTTGGTAAATACCTGGATGACAGATAGCCGGAAGTAACATCAGACCATGTTAAGCCCTTCTGGAAATAACATTCTGTATTTTGAGGCCGAGATCTTAATTTTCCGGTTTCGTCTCTAAACTGTCTTATTAAAACCCCGTCATTTTCCCAGTTAACAACATAGACTATATTTCCAAACCATTTCTTAAATTGGCCGCCCTTATTATAGGGGAACCATTTATAAGGTAGGGTTGATGTTTCTTCACACGACTGTGCTTTAGGATAGAACTTTTCAGCTGCGACCTCGTACCAAAGTCGAGCGAATGTATTGTTGTCTCCTGTGGCTAACCCCTGCCTTGCAATTGTTTTTTCCCCTAGAGATTTTTCTTTTACGAACAATTCCAATATTTTTGAGCTGACCCAATACGCAATCGGGCTTCCAGGAATTTTTTTGAAATCATCCGCTGATGCCCGAAAAAAATACTTTTCCATGCCTTGTTCGGCTTTATTTGTTTGACTGTCACTCATTGTTGCCCCCTCATTCTTTCCACCACTGCCCGTTACCGAGCGCAAAGGTGGACAATCCAAATTGCATTCGAAAAAGATCAGATCCGATCACTTTAGAACTCAGATCATTTAGCTGCTCCCATGTGCCAGTGTACACCAGAACAATACGATTGCGGATCCGGGTTTTAATGATGTCAACCGCCTGGAAACCCCCTTCTTGAGCATTGACAATGCCTGTAAGACTGGCGAGGGCGCTTCTGGTTTGCTGATGAAAAGTCACTAACGCTCCTCTTTCCACAACAACCTGGTTCTTACTCATGACTGTGCTCTGTTGGCAGTGTTTTTCGATAATGCGCGATTTCGAACCCGTCCGGCACAGGTTTGAAAGGCTTGTCACCAGAGCGATGCGAGCTTTGAAAGGCTCGCAAGGCCTGAAAATCAATTTCACTAGTCACGAAGTAATCCTCAATGCCGCCCTTTACACGAACAACATCGCGCCTCCAACTGTCCTTAAACGGAGCACGGATGCGGCTGTCACCGTACTGCCTGTCATTGCACTGTACAATGAAAGCATGAACATCGAGTGCTGCTGATTCCACTAAGGCATTAAAAGTCTCAGTGTCCGGGTTCCATTCCGGTATAAAAAGCGCATCTATTTTTCCACGCAAGGCGGTTCGATAGGCAATATTAGTCAGTTCGTTGCAAATCAACAGTGCGAAGTGAAACCCACCATGATTGATGATCGGAGGAGCTACCCAAGGCAGGAGCTGTGGTTTCAGTGTTTTCTCTGCGACACGGTACAACTCCTGCTCTTCATGCAATGCTGGGCGTTGTTTATCTTGCCTGTAAATCATGATGGTTGGGAACCCCAACGCATCGTGCGGAAGCGCCGCCCAAACCTGATTGCTAACAGTTTTTCTAGGCGCGTGTAGGTATTCAATCCCACAGATAATCGATATGCCTCGCCTCTGCAATTTCCCTGTTATCCCCAGAAACCAATGAGCCGGGATGGACAGCTCCGGGAAAACAAGATACTCCGGGGACTTCGTACACCGCAATATCTGATTCAGAAGCTGATTGAGTCGATCAAAACGACTTTTGTCAGGATCAGGGTTTCTCGTTACAGATGCAATCCAGCTCTCAATATCCGTCTTCCAACTGGTAACAGCAATGCGGAGTTGCTTGCCTTCGTTTTTCTGAAAGGATATTTCGATGGGTGCTTGCTGTTTCCCTTCTTTTAAAGGCAACCCACCCTCTGCTTTAAACCCACGCATAGCAAGAAGAATACGCGAAATCTCTCCACTCCCCGTGAGTGTGAATGGATCCCTGTGCAGAAGATAAAGATCATGAATCCCTAAAGGACGGGTGGGAAATAATAAGCCGGAGGGTAGCTTCTCGGACGCAACCAAATTCGTCAATCTGGCAAGCTCCTGACAACCTTCAATAATACAAGATTGCAGCAATTCGTAAACAGCCTGAACCTTTAAATTTGAAAGGCATTTACGGTTGATTGGATGCCTGGTAACACCCGAGAGCGCGGGAGATAAAAGATATTGCTTTAGTGGTCGGTAAGCTAAATCCTGCTTGAGATAACGACGATGCTGTTCTTGGATTTTGGAGATCTCTTGGAATTCGTAGAGCGTATGACTATCTGTAAAATTCTCCTTCCATAGCTTTCTAGCATCTTGCGCAAGTTGTAATGGAAAGGCCGATTCCACAGCCTCGCGAATGAGCATCTTCAGGTTATCGCGAAAACAGCTCACGTGTCTTTTGTCAGCCTTTTTCGAGCTGATGGAGCAGTCGCAATCCTCAAGTTGCTTGAGAATTTTTTCCAATGCATCCAAAATTTGTTTCAAATGAGCAAAATCAGCACAGCTAACTGCCAGAGAGACAATGCGGGAGAGATAGTTAAAGAAATCAAAGAAGGCCGGTAAGACTAGAACATGGCGGGCAAATGCGGAAAGAAAAGCGTGACGCTGCACGTTCCACATTTCGGAAGGCAAGGCCCGCGAATAGGCTTCTAAATCCCTCATTTTCAACGCAAAACCTGCACGTCGAACAGAAACCTTGTCAGCCTTGCGCAGGCTGTCGGCTGATATACCGTCGCGTTGAATGATGGAGAGTAGAGCCGACTCCAGTTGATCGGGCTTACCGGGAAGGTCAGGCAATGATCGCCACTCACTAGTACGCGCCCGTATTTCATGGCGTATGGATTTGAGAACTCCTCTGCCACTGGCCCCGGAAAGAAGAAATGTTTTATTCTTCTGATTTGAAAACAGAATCTCGCTATTACTTAGATAATCCCGAGAATACAGCAACCCCTTCTTTCCTGCTTTGGTGCGCTGTTGCAGTGAACCTTTCATCCGAGCGGATAACCAACCCCAGACGTCATGAGAGTTCTTAAATTCAGAGGTGTTTTCCATGACCAGAATGATGTCATCGACATAACGTCCATAGTACAATGGAACAACTTCTCTTTCGACCAACTGGTCGAGCTCAAATAATGCAACATTGGCAATGATGGACGATGCCGTTAAACCGACAGGCAGCCCTTGTTTCAACGGTGTCGATTCCGCCCATTCATGTAGGGCATTAATGAACAGGATATGTAAAGCACGTTCATCTGGGGTGAGTTCGACGCCAATCTTTCTAATAAATTCATCATCTATCATAAACAGGACGTCGAGTTTGTGGTAAAACGAGGTAACATCTGCGGTAATGGTAACAACCTGTTTATCTTGATTCAACGCCTGTTCCATAAGCACGAAGGCATCGTCTCGCCACTTACAATAGGCGTGAAGATAAGGAACTGTAGATCCTAACGACAGCAGATTGATATCCCCCGCTTTCCCGCGACGCAGTCGATTTCCTCGGGCAGACACAGTCAGTTTTTCTTCAAACTTATGACCAACCTTGTTAATCCAAAGAGCGGCAAACACATGAAAACTAACGGATAGTTTCTGCATCAAACGGAATTCCACCTCTACCTTTTTTCCGTTACTCTGAGCATGCGCGGAAATTGACGTCCACAAATGTTGCGGATCTGAGCTGATCAGATCAGATTCTGGTTCTTCGCTACTTATCGCCTTAGGAACAAGCGTCCACGACTCATCTAACAATGGTGGTGCCGCTCCTGCAATCAATTTTTCATGTATATCTTTGAGTTCTTCAGCTATTTTCGACTCAAATTCAAACAATTCTTTTTTAAAGCATCGAGAAGAATAAAACAAGTCTACTTTGGCTTTTCGATAAGCCATACCAAGATCAACTAGTGAGACGAATTCGCCTTTATTCTTTTTCATTCATGATTCTCCAATTCTCTGTCTTTGGCGTGTTCCGTAGCACTCCTGCTTTTACCTCCTCAGAACCGTCAGTTTTTTTCTCGAACTTCAAGGGCTCATGGTCATCCCGAACCTTGATGATGTTAGTTTGAGTGGTCATACTGCCCCCTGCTCTGTGCAACGGACTTGGCTAGCATTCCCATCTTCTCCATTTCCGAATTGCCATCGACCAAACGCATATAAGCACCTGAAAAATTTGGTTTGTGCGCATTTTCGAGCACGAAAGCGGTTGTCGAAACAACTGCACCGCCAATACTGTCGAACGCCCGCTCCCCTAGGTGCGCCATCGACAGAATAGTATGCTGATTAAGAATACGGCTGCGCAATGCCTCAAATGAGGAAAGAAACATCCAACTCTGCATCGTAATCATAGAAACTGCCCCGTGTTTTAGAGCAAGGTCAAGATTACGTTCAATAAACATTGCAAACAGGTCAGACTTACTATTGGGGTAGTTGTCTCTAGCCCAAGCTCCCAGCCTAGGGTTCATTCCTCTGCCCCCCATGTACGGCGGGTTGGCAACGACGACATGGTACTTCGGACTAAGATAATCGGCTTGCTGAAGGGCTTGCAGTACCTTTTTGTGAGTTTTATCTAAAAAGAGTTCGTCGGCAACCCCCTTTTCCTCCAGCATTTTCACAACATTGTCTACATTGGTGAGATCAGGGCGAATCAGAGAGCCGAAGTTGTCGGCCTCTTCGAACAGGCGTAAAGTAGATGCTAGTTTCGTAGTGAACAGATCGCGTCCGATAAAATCCATATACGCATTCAATTCACCATCATCGAAAACGAGTTTCTCCAGCACGCAGATATTTGGTTTTATGCCCTTGTTAAAAAAACGACGCTGCTTGGCGCGGGCCTTCATGGTCAAAGCAAAAGCGGCCAACTCGCCGGCGCGTTCGTCGATCTCAATACCGTAGAGATTATGAGTGAGGATTTTCTCCGGAATCTCAGCCGGCTCATAGCCTTCTTCCTCGTAGATGGCATAAAGCAAATCAAAAGCATAGGTGAGCATGTGCCCGGAACCGCAGGCGGGGTCGCAGACTTTGATCTCTTCTGGTTTATCAATGCGTAGAAAACCTTTTTGAACCACAGATTCACACTGATTCGCACTGATATTTTTTTCTTTGCTTCTCAATCCGTGTCCATCTGTGTCCATCTGTGGTTTAATAAAATACTCCATCTTATCCACAAGCCTTGATTGCGGACGATTGAGCATCCATAAACGCCCAAGCGAATTCTCGACTAGATACTTCACAATCCAGTGCGGAGTAAATAGCTGGGTAGCGGCAGGAATGTTTTCAGGTGTGATCTTTTTATTCTTCTTCATCCCCTCGAACACTTCGTCCTTTTTCTCGGAGACATAAAACTGATAAAGCCAGCCAATCACCTCAACATCCTGGCAGACATTCGGAGTCATCGCTTCGCGCGTATAAGCGAGAATAGAGTTGCCTGAGAGCAGGTCGTCGGGCATCAGTAATTCGGTAAAATCATCGATACGCTGAAACAGGAACGGCATGGCCTGGTTCCAAAAGTTACAAGCGGCCACCACCAGAAGGCGATAAGCCTCGCCTTGCGGGTCGTGACTAGGCCCGTTGCCGTCGAGCAAAGCAAAAACGTGCTGCTGCACGGCTTGATTCACCATCTCCTCATCGATGTGTCCCATTTTTGCCTCGGCCAGAATTTCAGGCTGAAACTGCCCCGGTTGAGGCGATACAACACCAACTCGGGTGTAACGGTTTACGTCCATGAAGCGCAGTGCGCAGAAACGATTAAACCACGTGTAGGCCACGCGTTCGACAAGCTGTGCTTTTCGACGCGAGTGGGCAGTGGTCAGAGGACAATGGTCAGCAAACTTACCGGCTACGCCTACAATTTTTTTTTCAATTTCAGCGACGGCGGCGGGATTTTCACGTCGGGCGGTGCTGTTTTCGGCCAGTACCAACTTTAACTTGATGGCGACCTGCTCCATCAAACTGCGACGAGCAAACTGGGCGAATTTTTGAAGTTTAGTTGTTTCCATGTATTTAGGTACCTCCGGCTGCAGTCGTGGTCAGGCGTGTGACCGGCCATTTTGGGAAGTTTTCATTCCATTTATCCAAGTTGACAACATGACAGCTTGTGGCTAGCGCCTGAATCCAGCGTGGTGATGCTTTGCCCACCGGCAACTCCAGTTTAAGAGATTTCTGCATCCGGCTGTTCAAAGCGTTGTCAAAGCAAAACTCGAAACCATCTGCCTCAATGATTTTCATTTGCCGAGACCTCCCATGTCGTTTTCGATTTCACGGTTGATAAGAAACCCAAAAGCTTCATCAATTGGATTCGGTGTGATTTTCAGGTAGTCATCGGTGGAGGTGACTTTGATCTCGGAGGTATCTGGATCATGGTACAGGCAGTGAAAGCGCACATGGTCTTCCTTGCCCTTGTCAATAAGCAAGTCGAACCACTTGAGTAGTACATAGTCGTGAGTCGCCAGGATGATCTGCTGGCCGTTACGCGACAGCTCCAGCAGGATCTGCACAAGCAACTCCATCAGCTTGGGGTTCAGGTTGGAATCGGGCTCGTCCCAAAACAACGGGCCGCTAACGCCCGGTTGGATCGCGCCGGTCTCCAGCAAGCGCGAAAGCATCCCCGCCTTGCGAAATCCCTCGGCCATCGAGTTGGCGGAAAACTCAGCATTCTCGGTTTTGAAGGTGACCTTGCCACCACCATAGAAAACGAAACGGCCGCCGCAAATTCCTTCGATCTCCGACATAGCCCATTTGGATTTTTCATGCAATGTTTCCGGGCGAACCTCGGGAAGATCCAGCAGTAGGCAGATATCCTGGTAGGTTTGGTCAAAGGAAAGCCCGTATTTCTCGTATAGGCTAGTGAACCCCTTCATGAACGAAAGGACTTCTTTAGTCGGAATAAAGACCGCCTCAGCCTGGTACTGTTTGTAATTGGCGCAATCCTGGACGACCAAAGCCTTCGAGTTGTTGAAGAAGGTCGTGGTGATATTCTGCCCTCCTGCAAACCTGGCTGTTAGAGAGGCCTGGTCAGCCGCCCCCTGATGATGCATCTTGCCAAGTTTATCGTCCAGTGGCATGAAAAGGCGGAGCAGCTTGGCAGTCATTGCGATAATGAGTTCATCTTCACTGTACTCAGGCTTGTTTTTGTACAGGGCCGCACCGGTGCAAAGCCCATAGGCTGCCTTGAGCAGATGGGTTTTGCCAGTGCCGTTCTCGCCGATGATCACGTTGATCTTGGGCGATAACTCAAGTGTTAGGTCGGTGAAGACCGTGAGGTTTTTCAGTTCAAGACGCTTGATCATACTTGAATCCTTTTACCTTGGTGAATTTCTTCCATGAGTGCCTTGCGCATGGATGCCAGATACGAATCAACATCAGCCTCGTCAGCCAGCCAGGCCTTGTTGAAAGGGACTTTTACCGAACGGTAGGGCACATACTCAATGCGCGGCGTAGGTTCGGGTGGTGACATGGGCTTCGCACCGTTATCCGCATTGCCAGCTTCAGCGGAATCAGATGCTGATTCTGATGCTGATGCCGGTTGTGCCCAGGAGGCCATCTGGGATAGGAGCTGGTAATAAATGTTATCCTCAAACTGGCGCAGGCTATCGCGTATGACAGGGATCAATTTCTGGTCCTTTACCGTGGCCGCCAAATCTGTGAACGGCTTGGTAATCTTTTCCTGCTGGTCAGTGGATAATACGGAAAACTCATCCATGCTGCAAAGGCGCGTTTTCAGAGCCTCGATTTTTTCAAAAGCTTTCCGCTCCTCGGCCTGAACCTGCGCCTGTACCTTCCCCTCAAGCGTCTCAACCATGCCCTTAATGTCTTGAATTCCGGTTCCTTTAAAGCAGGAGGGAGAGATCAGTGCGATCATCAGGTCGTCTGGCGTGATGCTGTCTCCTGTTACGGCAGATTCCTCTGCTGTCGATGATTTTTTATCAGAGGTTTCAATGTAGGCAAAGTTGTGTTCCTGCCTTTGCATAAAGGCACGAGCCCTGTCATAGATGGACTTTTGCTGCCCACTCATGAATTTGCGAATTGGGTCGACAATGTTTTCTTTCATGTCGAGCAGTGCATCTTCCTGGCAAATGAGTTCGGTCAGATACCAGGTATAAGGCTTACCGATCAGTTGCTTGAGTTTTTCAAGCACTGGAATCAAAGCCTTCAAAAAGGGATATTGAACAGCCTGAGTCGCCAGCGGGGTGAGCTGATGAATGAGGCCTTGGAACGCGGTGTCGGTCTCCTTGCCGAGTGCCTTTGCCTCATTGGCGTTAGGCGGCGAGTCGAAGAAATCCTCAAAAAATTCCTTGAGTGCGCGAACTTGCGATGCGGTGAACTCGACCTGGGGTTCTAGCACCACATTGCCGTGGCCATGGGAATTGCGCATCGTTCGCTCCAATTCGTCTTCTTCAAGCAAGCTGCCGTCGCTGCGAATCTCAACCTTGCCACGAGCGCATAGTTTGGTCAGAATACAAAGCACAGCGGCGTAAGCCCAGCCGTAAGGTTTGCGTTCAAATTTTACTAACAAGCTTTTTAGTGTCGTGCGTACGCCACCTCGGCTATTGCTCTGGATGAACGCCAGTAAATCCTGTTCGGCTTCAGACAAGGAGGTTACATCGTTGCCAAACAAGGTGTCCCCTTGATCCTGCAAGATTGTTTTGATGTTCTCTTCGCTGTACTGGACGCCCCGCAACAGTCGGAGACTGGGATAGGTGCGGGCAATGAGTTCGTAGAACCCCTTGATGACGCGCGATTGGCCGTTTTCACCGCCAATTTCCAATTCAGTGCCCGCAAGAAAAATCTTGGCCCTCCCGATTAAATCACTGACCTCACGCCTAAGATTGTCATGTCGGGCACGATTCTGAAATCCTTTGTCGGATAAAATTCGACTCACCTCTTCACGCTGGGTGACCGAAATATTCAGCCCAATATATTTCTCTGTTCGCTTATACATGAGCAGATCACGCACAAGACGGTCGTCGGACGGCATCACGACAAGCAATTCTGTTGGCGACCCCATGCTTTTGGCCGCAAGAGCCTGAACGTTTTCAATCGCGTCGCTGAATGGACTGACAACATGAATAGTCAATTCGTATTCGCGTCCGTGCAACCGGTCATCAAGTTTTCTAGTGAACGGGTAATCCTGAGCGTTCTCGCTGTAACGAATCTTGCGTTCCTTAATGACGTGGTCGAAAACAATCTTCTCAAGCTCATTGGCAACGTCAGACGTCTCGACATCGGTGTTCTTAATTTCCTGCTCGACATCTTTTTCTTCGTCCGTCAAATATTCGTAGAGTTCACCATTACGTTGCACATAAGTCTGCTGTTCCAGAAGATTGAGGGCTTCTTCGATACGCTTTTTTAGCGTCGGCAGATCCTGATTGAAGCTCTCCAGCATCAGTACACACAAGTTCCGAAGGGTCGGTTTGAATTCTTTAACGTATTTGATCAGAAAAAGCGCCTTTAACAGCCGAATCGCAAAAGGGCCATCAAGATGGTTCTCAGCCTGAATGACGGCTCGCTGAATATTGGATTTCAGCGCGGAACGAATGCCCTCAAACATCAGGTCGAAGGTCGCCAGTTGACCAATTTCATGATCACCAATCTGAACGGCCACCTGCTGAAACACACCGAGCATTGAGCGTTCGCCAACCGAGCTGTGTTTACCCTCAAAGGCGTTATGCTGCGACAGATTCTGAATGGCCGACTGAAACAGCGAGAACTGATACGGGATAAATGGATAACAGTGAATAAAATGCTCTTGGTCGTGAAAGTTCCGATACGTTTTAGAGCCGTCGGCAAAATCAAACAGGGTTTTAAAGTTATTCGACTGCAGATGATAAATATCTGACAGCAGGCGAACGCCCGCTTCGTTTTTTGCGAGCAAACGCTTTTGAATAACCTCTGCGACATCGGCACTCGTCAGTTTCATGCGGTTGGCAAAGCGGTCCTGAATTTTCGAAAAATCGTTGCCCTGCTGTTTGCTCATCTCGCCGACAACGGTCCCCATCTCTTCCTGTGCAGTTACGATCACCCACGCGCGTCCGCGCGATTTGGTAGCCAGGCTTTCTGCAATCGTCTGCAAGTTCGTCATCAGCTTAACGTTTCCCGAGATATACTGTCCTACCTCATCGACAAAGAAGTTTAAACGGAAACTGGGAGCTTGCTGTTCAATATAGGCGTGAACCTGTGCGGCGAAGTCTTCAATAGAGACACGGTATTGGCTACGGTATTTGTCGAGTATCCCCATGGCTGAGGCCTCATCATCGCCGGTTGCCTGAGCATAGGCTTTGGCAATGTTTGTTGCCTCAAGGAGAGCTTGTTCGCGGCCTTCTTGCCACGTCCGCCCGGCTGTGGCTTGATAGGCTGACTTAAAGGACTCGTAGAGGCCACGGCTGTCGAGGTCGCGCTCGAAATGGGCAATATGCCCCTGCTTGCCATAGTACCCGCACATCTCATCAAAGACTTTGACGAAAACAGCTAGAAGCGCATCGATCTGGGTTTTGCTGATTACATCGGCTTTCTGATCGATGTTGAACAGAATGCTTTTAGACGGAATACCAGCGGCTCGCTTGAGATCGCCGCGCAGGATTTCGTTGTCACCGCACTTGGGTAAGAACAGGTCAAGTGCTGAAGCCCCGTCTATCTCTCGTTTTTCGAGCAAAAGCGCCAGCATCTTCAATAAGTGAGATTTCCCAGAGCCGAAGAAACCGGAAATCCAAACGCCATTAGCACCTTCATAGTTGGTGTAGGCATCTAAGAAAGACTCCAGCCGTTTCGCGACTTCGTTAGTCAGTACGTATTCTTCAATCTCAAGGCGAAGGCTCGCTTCATCATCAGCTTTGATGACCCCCTCAATCGGACGGTCAACAGGCTTATTAAAAATAGTTTTAAGAGTCATTATGCTTCCTTCGTTTAGGCTTCGCAGTGAAAGATGTTGAATGCCCGGTAATATTTGTCGTCATGCAGCCTCCCGAAAAGGTCGAGCGATGCGCCCGATTCCAGAGAATGGGTGTAGGCTCCCGGGAAAAACATAACGGTTGGCTTGTCTTTCGCCGTGCTCTGTAAATTATTCAAAACATTATGCGACCGAATGTAGGGGAACACCTCGCCAACGCCAGATAGAAAAAGAACCTCAAACTCCGTGGCAGCTAACTGGGTCGCAATGGCAGGGACAAGATGCGTTTCAGGATCCAGCACGCCTTGTAACAGTTCCTTGAGATGCTCTTTGGAGACAGACGCTTCCATCTCGAGAACCTGCTTCCAGACACCACGTGCTTTGAGAAGCCCGATAGAAAGATCGTACAGATTGATTTCCAGAACCCGAATACCGATCTGTGCCAAACGATTGACCAACTGACGCTGTAGCCGTTCCATTTCAATGGCCGCTTCTGGTTTATAAGGACAGATGAAAAACGGGACCTCGTTACCGAGACCTTGCTTCTTTAGAAACCGCTGACCCGAAATCACAGCAAGGAGATGCTGAAACTTGTCTTGTATAGTCATTCTATCACTATCTGCTGTCACTGCTTTATCCCCTTCAGGTCGGATTCAAATACAGGGAAGTACAAAACATCCCTGCCACTGCTTTGCTGGATCAATGCCAGCAGCCTCGGGCTGAGCATGGCAGCGTTTATCATATTGTTAGCCGTTAAGAGATCCGCCTCGCGAAGCATTTTAAACAAAATCTGCCGCAACTTACTTCGTGTCGCTGAAGTAATCGCATCAAGCTCCAGGTGCCATTCGGATTTACGGTTAAAAAAAGAATCAAAATCCTCATACGTTAAATCGATTTTGAGTGTAACATAGCGCTCGCGAAGCACTTCAACAGCAAAGTCAGCGATAAAACTGTACCGACGACAAGCGGCAAGCCATAGGAGATAAGCTTCTTCCTGGTGATTGCACGCAACAAGGAATTCAATCTCACCAGAGCTAAGCGTCTTCAATCGTGAGATAACCTCCCGGCAGACGCGTTTAAGTGTATTCAACGTTCTGGCCTGTAAGAGATTTTCTTCGATCACCTTATCGCGGACAGAATTCCAATTGCCGAGATCAACATACAGCGTGGCTAACTTCACTGATTCCGAGTGAAAAAGGCTCCCCGTCGTGAAAGACATACTATATCTGTCGTTGCTCATTCGTGATCAGGTTCCCTTTTGTAATCTTCAAGCACACCACTGGCCTTCATCCAACTCCATTCATTTTTCTTTTTATTCCTCCAAAACAACTGAAATAATCGATTCTTTTCTATGAAAGACTTAGGAAAAATAAAACTGATTTGTCGCACTAACATACTGAAATTAACGCTCAAAGTAAACGATTTTTGCTAGTTTCTAAATTGTAATATGAAAATGCGACAACACTTTCACCCATCCAACTGCCGATTTGGTTAAGTTTTCTCATCAAACGACGATTCCCCCCACTCTGGAGCAATACCTGGAAAACCTGTGGGTGGGTTCTGACCATCATAACGCCATTGGTTAGGTGCTCCATCACTTGCACCTATTGCAAAATTAAGCCCCAATCCTAAAAACAGCCCAACTTTGGTTTTCCAACGGCCTTGGATATCAGCCTGTACTGATTCAACCGTAAAAAAGCCTGTTCGTAGCTGGATGCCAGACTCCATATGAAAATCAAAATCAACATCTAAAAACCTAAACTTAAAGGCTGCAGTAATATTTCAATGAGCAACGAAAAAGAATTAAGGCTGACAAGATATCCCATAAAGGCAGTGACACCCACAGTCTTCCATGCTGCACTCTTAAAAAACCCCTGTTTGTGGGCATCTGTGAAATTTGAAAACGATACCACACCCGTCGTTACCGCCCACACAAAGGTGTCTTTAGTTAGCTGTGGATCCCAAAGACGCTGCCACTGTGCACTAATCACAATTAATACAATCCACACGATAAAAGAAATCCATACCATGTACAGCTTTGGAGACAAGGCCGACCTAATGACTGCACCAAAACAATGCCTGATATGAGCCTGTGGAAGAAGCCAAATCGTTAGGATTCCAAACCAGATTAAACTAGCCCACTCTCTATTATTCAATTGAAAGCCATGCTCAATGAGCCAAGTGTTTGCATCCACAAGTGAGTGTGCTACAAAGTTAGTGTGATTCATCATATGCAGCGCACCCTTTTCCCATAATAACATTTAAGCACCCTCTGACCACTCGTATCTTAATCGAGACTTCAACCATGTCGCTGCCCCTAGGCTGGAATGTTCAATACTGCTTCCTTCGGTTCTAAAATTAGCCGGTCGTCCTTTTTTTCTTGGTTTTTTCTTCGCCAATGTCAACTTTCGTGTACTGAAGAATTCGCATCCACCGCGCATCTCTCAGCCGGATGTGAGGCTTGGTTAGACCTTGATTGTGTCTGGCTTTCAACGCCAACAATGAACGTTGCGACATCGCCTAAAATGCTCTCTGCTTGCTGCCTGATCACACGCATCACCACCCCTACAGCCCATTGCCTGTCGAATATCCGATCGGGCGAAAGCCCTTCGCCCTGGGGCTCAAAGGCATGCTCATCACTATCCATCAGGGCATCAAGCGAAAACAGCCCCTTTGCCGGCTTCCGCCGTTGCGCATTGTCCGCCCGCCTTGAGTTCGACACAAACCGTTGGAAAAGCGGCTTGGTTGGTCGACATAATCCACTCCTTTTTTCTCCTTTTTTTACGCTATCATTATAATCTTGTTATTAGACTTTAGACAAGAATAATTAAAAACCGCGAATCATACTATTGCTGATTGTTTTAAGTATCGCAATCAACTTGGAGTAGACCTAGCCGTTGAAGCGCTAAAAAAATACCTTACTGGGAAAAACGCGATGCCATCTGAAGTTCTGAAAATGGCAGAGGTGTGCAGAGTTAGAAAAGTTATCTACCCATACATGGAGGCACTTGTACAATGAAAAAACTTCAAAACATAGCGGCTCAGGATGACGGACTTGAGTTTCTGCCTGAAACCATTGACATCTCTGATATAACTAAAGGCTCTGCATATGCTGGATGCAGGGTTAATTTCAGAGTCATGCTGGATTCTATCAGAATCCCGATGCAAGTTGATATTGGATTTGGCGATGAAGTCGTTCCAGATCCAATCATAATTGACACACCATCTCTTCTGGATTACCCAACCGGAAAACTTCTTGGTTATCTGGCAGGGATAAAAACTTATCCTGCAGTCCATGCATTGTCAGTGACCCTAAAAGTGATAATGGAGTAGTGCAAGCATCTTGCTTGCAGCAAACATTTTCATTCAAGCTGGAAGCTTGAGGTACTTCATTCAACAACTTATGAAAATGGTTGTCTGAACTTCTTGTTTTTCATGCTGTCGAACACCTCAACACTCACGACTTGCGCGATGTAGATACAGGCATCCTCATTCATCAAGATCCTCCAACAGCTCTTTGTATTCGCCCAAAGGCAGAATAACAGCGGTCTGACGGCCCGTCGTATCTGTCACATGTTGCGGGTGAAGTTTATCTGTTTTTAATGTCTGCATCATTACCAATAAACAATCACCCGGTAACGATAAAAAATTTTCCCGCAATTCGTTCATCGCTTAAGCTTAAACTACATACGGTTTATGATCTGTAAATATTATTGCATTGTTTCTACAAACGGGTAAGCTATTAATTTGAGATCCCCTGTAACGAGTTTCATTGACCTGTTTCGTGCAGTTGCAGTGATTATACGATCAGCAGGGTCAGCGTGAAAGGGGGTGGGCAAAGCGAATGCGTCCTGTATTATTGGAAGTGTAATGTCTATTACTGACCATCCGTTCAATCTTATGTAATAGTCGAACCAACTTTTCCAGTGACGGTCCAACTCAATCCGGCCCCGTTCCTGAAGACAGGCAATCTCTGCACAGGAGATTGGCGAGACAAATACTTCTGTTTCTTCATCCTCTAAAATACGGATCGTTTTTTCTGATAGTTTTTCCGGCATGGCTATTGCCCACAGAATAGCACAGGTGTCGAGAAGGACTCTCATGAATCCTCACCTTCGAGCATATTCCACGAGAACGCGCTAATTGCAGGTTCTGTTATGTCACCGTTGATTTTAACACTGCCCTTTCCACAGCCCAAACGGGTTTTATTAATGCGTTTAAGCACTACCGGCACTATTCGCGCAACAGCGACATTACGCTTGCAAACCTCGACCGGCTCCCCATTCATCACCATCTTTAGATAATTGCTGAAATGGGTTTTCATCTCTGCTACATTAACTGATCGCATACTATACTCTCCTTTATGATCATAAAATAGATCATAAACATGGTTATGTCAACCGCATTGTTAAACGAATTTTTAAGTAACTCCGGGTCTTTACCTCTTATATTCTTCAGCAACCCCCAATCGGTTGTCGGAAACGCGGCTTGGTTGGTCGACATAATCCACTCCCTTTTGCTCCTGTTTTTTACGCTACTATTATAATCTTGTTGTTAGACTTTAGACAAGAATAATTAAAAACCGCGAATCATACTATTGCTGATTGTTTTCAACCGTGGGACGTTCACCGAAGATCATGAAGCGCGTGCTCAGGACTAACTATCGCGCTACCAATATTTTTTACTGCAAATATTTTTACCTTAAAAACATCTCCCTCGCAGAGCGGTAAAGCGTGCGGGGAGTGGATCAATAACTATCCACCATCAGGCTCTCAATTATTGACCAACCAGGAAAGCCAAGGCTTACCCTTTACGGACAACCTCACGGCACACAAATCGAAGTTGCAACAAACTATCGATCATGATATTGTAATACCACAGCACATCGATGGAGATTATTTATGTATTCAGTCACAGTTTCACCGAAATTTCAGGTAGTTATTCCCCGCCCAGTTCGAGACTCCCTTAAACTGAAGGCAGGACAGAAAATACAAGTCATTGAATATGATGGCAGGATTGAAATGATCCCGGAAAAGGATATCACAGAACTTTACGGTTTTCTCGAAGGAATTAATATTGATTTTAAAGATATTCCTAGCGTAAAATACTTCTCGAAGGATTAATTTGCAATCCTGATTATTGAGAAGTGACCCTAAAAGTGATAATGGAGTAGTGCAAGCATCTTGCTTACAGAAAACATTTTCATTCAAGCTGGAAGCTTGAGGTACTTCACTCCACAACTTACGAAAATGGTTGTCTAAACTTCTTGTTTTTTGCAACCTTTTGATCGGTTTGTACGCTGATTCATATTTTCGGTTCTGCGGGAAGTGACTTGAGATTTCTGATGAAACGAGTTCTGTTGAACTCTTTCTTATTTTTCATGACATCGAACACCTCAACACTCACGGCTTGCGCGATGTAGATGCGGGCATCCTCCTCAGAAATGCCATCGGACTTAAGCCGTTCCAGCGTTTCTCTTGATTCTGGCGGGTCGTCATCACGTATTTGATTCTCGACGATCTGCATGAATGCTGATTTCAAAACTGGGTTCCCTTTTTCCATTGTATCCTTTCCAGCGGACGCCCACGCTAGCGGGCTGCGGCACGCTGTGCCGTTCAGCGTGATGTTCCCGGTCAATTCGCTTCAACTCCCGAAGAGCGGAGTTCTTCCACTCAATCTGATAGATAGCCATCTTCCTCATTCCAATTTCATAGTAGCAAAAAATATTCAATTTACGCAATTGCTCATTTTCATTTCCGTCCCCAGGCTGTCATGAGGCTCTTGAGTTCCACGTTTTGCGGATGCCGGTCGAATTCGGCGGGTAATTAACATGCCGTTACAAGAGTTTTGCCGGTTGCGTTTACGTTCAATGCGTGTATACTACCAATAGTACTGACACAAAGGAAAAACGTATGCAACAACAGGAAATCATAGAAAACGCGCTGCGGCTCAAATACCCCGAGCAGGTGGTGCTGGTCGTCACCTGCGGGAGGGACGGTCGCAAGAATGTCATGGCGGTAGGGTGGACAGCAATCGCTTCAGGTGATCCGCTCATGTTCATGCTAGGCATCGACGACGCTGCTTACACATACGAGTTGATCAGAGCGACGCAGTCGTTCGTAGTGGCCTTCCCGTCGGAGGGTATGGCTGCCGCCGTTCTGCATGCCGGCACTGTCCACGGGCACAAGCGCGACAAACTTGCTGAATCCGGTCTGGCGACTACGCCTGCACTGCGTGTTCCGGCACCGCTTTTGACGGATGCGGTGGCCAACTTCGAATGCGAGTTGGTGGAGATCGTGCAGCCTGGCGACTGTCCGCTGGTTTTCGGACGCGTTGTCGCGGCGCACACCAACACCGATCCCAGCCTACGACGCCTCTATACCGTTGGCCCTGGTCACACAATGGGAGGGGTCCGCGTGGCGGCTGTTTCGCTGTCGGCAGAGTAGTTATGCTCTCCTATGAGCTACCGAAAATCGGTCAGTAATGTATCAGCGCCCTTTTCGCGCACGAATGTGCCCGGTCAAATCGCCCCTTGTGTAAACCAGCAAGCTCTCAAGCTATAGGTTTTCGAGTTTGGCTTACTGTATCCTATAAATTTCCATCAGATCACTTGCGGCACTGCCTGATAATATCTTGTCGATATCTCTTCCCGCTATGCGAGCAACAGCCAACTCCAGATCTCCTTTCACCAGTTTCATTACATCATCATCACGTCCACTAGAGAGTAACCGCTCCCTACCCGTCACATCCAAATAGTTCTCCAGAATAAGCTGAATGTCTCCGGTATCTTTTTGGAGATCTGTCGAATAAAGGGTCGGACGGTAGCGTGGATAGCGTCGGCGCTACACACGCACAAAAGCACCACCTACAGGGAAATTAAACAGGGCACCGTCACACGTATGCGCACGGATCTGACAAAGACATAACCATCACAAGCGCGTTTAAACGTGCTCATCAGCGCTTCCGAAGGAGCTCTGCCAAGACCAACCAAGAGAGCATACACTACAATGCGTCAGATCGTCCAGTGGATTCTTGAGGGACTTGCTAAGCATCAAAGGTCAAACAATGTTAAGGTAAAAAATGGGGAAACCCTGGAAACGCCGAGCTCCGGCGCGGCTCTTTGTGCTCTTTGTACTGCTATCATTCATATTCTTGTTTTTTTGCACGTTTTTTATCTCTCACAGAGACACAGAGTTTTTTGTCCGCGAATCTCCGCGAAAGGATAAGGGTATTTCATCCCCGCTGCGCGGGGTCGCTAATCGCTTGAAATACCCTTATCACAAGATCACTTTTGACAACATGAATTGTATTTTTAGCACAAGACTCTGCGCTTAAAATTTTTATCCATTAACGACTCTCCGCAGTAGAGAAAAAATATAAAACGAACTATTGTTCGGAAAATAAGGCAAAAAACACTAAGTTTTTCACGTCTATGTCCAGTGGTCTGGACTTTGCCCCGGGCTATGGTGAATCCTGCCCGTTGGGCCGATAATACGAATAATCCTAATCAAACAGCGTCCGCCTGTGGTTGATCGAAGCAGATTAAGATTAAGAGTGGTCCCCGACAACATGTTTTAAGGAGTTACCTTTGTTTTAGTTGAGCAAAAGCAGCGTGCCTTTGACAGGCAAGACGGTCAGCTGAATACGGTCAAGGCCAAAGCCCTCTGTTTTGTAATCTTGGTTGTGTATTCCGATAATTTCGATCTGAAGGGTTTTGCTTCTGTGAGGAATGTTCTGTAGCGCCTCCAGCCGGGAGAGGTCATAGACGTGTTCATTGTAGCCATTGGGTTCAGCTCCGCCATCAAACAACTCTTCGCCGCCAACCGTCAGTGTGGCGGCAAAGAGCTGGGGATCGGCAGGTTCGCCGAACAGCTCGAGCGAGGCGACCTCTGGCTCAGAGTAGTGAGAGGCAGTGCCGAAGCCGAGACCGACTTTGAGCACCTCCTCACCGTCGACCCGGATGATGAAGCAATCGTTGTCGCGTGTGGGATCTAATGATTCCAATTGGGCCACAAACGCGCCCAAAGCAATGGCAGTGTGTCTTGGCAGCTCTTCAAATACGAGGGTCAGGGTGTTCACGCCTGTCACAGAGGTTCTGAAAAAATAATCGCTGGTTAAGCCAGCGGTGTACAAACTGTTGGTGGGGCGATAATGCGTATATTCAGCCATCAGGTTATTGATGGCGACATCCGGAGCGCCGGGGCGCGCCCCGGCTGCCAGGGCTGTGATCTCGCTGTTATCCAGCGCGCGCGACCACATCCGCGCGTCTTTGAAGTCGCCGTCAAACTCGGTCAGCCCTGTGCGCGAGTCGCGCCCGAAGTAGTAATGACTGCCGTTGAGATCAAAGGAGCCGGTGGTGTCCGCGGCTGTTCCCACCTGTTTGCCGTCCAAAAACAGATAGAGCTGGCCACTGCGGCGAAGGCCTGCCAGGTGATGCCACCCGCCGTCACGGCTCGCTCCTCCAGGGGCGTAGACGTTTACGACTGTCGGGGAATTCTGAACATAAAGCCGCACTTGATTTGGGGTCGCCAATTCGAGATTCACAGCTCGACCCGCTGTACCTGAAAAGTGATTACCCATGATAACTCCCCGTTCCGGGTCGGTTGTCCGGAACCAGCTCTCCACCGTGAAATCGCCGCGGGTGAGCCGGGTGAGCGGCGTAACCAACGGTGTGCGATATTTTGGAGCCGCATACTCTGCGTTGTGCGGAGAGTACGAACCCGCGTATTCGGCCAGTAACGCGCTCCGCGCGATTTCAGCCCCCCCGGGTTGCACGCCGGACGCGAGGCTGGATACTTCCGCGGCGTTCAGGCTGCGGGTCCACAGCCGGGCATCCTCAATGTCGCCGTTAAAGAGCGTTATATCAGTGCGGGTGTCGCCTTTCATGAAAAAATGTGGCCCGGTTAACGCGTAGGCACCTGCTGTGTCGGCAGCGGTAGCTAATGGAACACCATCAAGCCAGAGGGTGAGGGTTGAGCCTGCACGCGTGCCTGCCAGGTGGTGCCACCCGCCATCACGGATATTTGTGCCAGTCAGCGGCGTGCCCAACAGATTGACTGTGGAGCGTCCAGTTGTGTAAGGTTGCACATACAGACGCACGATGTTGCCGTAGGCAAGTTCGAGGTTAAGGGCACACATGCTGTGGTTCTGATAGTTGCCGAGCAAAATGCCACGTTCGTTGTCCCGTGTGCGGAAACGGGCCTCGATGGTGAAATCACCCTGGGTGATCTGCCCTAACCCGTTTGCGGCCAGGGGCGCGCGTAGGCGGTTGAAGGTCGTGGGTTCAGCATGGAAAGGCCCGTCAGGGTGGCTGGCCGTGTCATCCAAGCGGGATGCAGTATCGAAGATCCGCATTGGAAAGAGCATCTGGCTGCCGGCGTTAAGCAACCAGCCTGATTGGTAAACGCCGGGCTTGGTCGGCCAAGTGTTGGTTAGCTCAAATTGCCGGATTTTTCCGTCCATGCTGAGGCATGGTGGAGGCTGGGTGGTCACAGCCAATGGTTGCCCACTCTGTCCGCGTTGATAGAGTGCCGCCACTTCGGCCTCGGAGAGGGGGCGGCTCCACAGTGCTACTTCGTCAAGCATGCCTTTGAAGTGACGTTGGATAGACCGATTGGCCCCGACGTTTAAGGCTGTGATGCGGCAAGTGTCGAAGACGGCGTTGGAGTTCACGGTTTTAGTTTTCTCCAGCACACCGTTGGTGTAAACATTCAGGGTGGTTTTGTCTTCTCTTGTCGTGAATGTGTGCACCAGGTGAATCCATGTCTGCAAGTCGCTTGTGATGGTGCCTACTGCGGATTGTCCGACATAGCTTTGAAAGATCGAGTTGTTTCCAGTTGTTTCATATGTGATGTCGAATGTGTCAGGGGTTTGATAAACTGCCATGCGCGTGTCATTCGTTGCCTGCCAATACCAAACTGCGATTGTGAAAGAGCGTCCAAGGAGATCCTGGTGATATGGCAGTTGGATAGCACTTGCGCCGTCCAGAAGCAGCGCATTGCCGACGATCCCCTCAGCATTGCCAGCCACCCCTTGTTGCGGTTGCCCGCACAAGATGGTCGCATCGTGAAACGGGCTGGAGATAACCCGGTTGGAAAGTATATTCGCGTCCGAAAAATCCCAGTAGGCGATCGGGTCATCGATGACCAGCTGAGCTTGCGCCATACTGCCCATAAGAAAAACGGCTACAAGCACCGCGCGACAGAGTCGCGCGATTGCAAGAGGCTGAAAAACAGGGTCGACTGTATGAAACAAATACATACCTGCTGGGCGGTCTTGATTCTTCATTACGCTCTCCGTTTGGCTTTTAGGCATACCCTTATCAACAAATAATAATGGAATAACATAAAATCTAATAAATTACAACCTAAAAGCACCTAAAAACCCATATTTTTTACTGGACTTTGCCACTGCGATCATATAAATTTCACAAACAAGACAAAAGATAACTTTTCAATAATCGGCGAGAAAGAAAAGAGCACGCTTCCGGCGGATTATCGAGGCGTTACCGTAAAAGTGATAATGGAGTAGTGTAAGCATCTTGCTTGCAGAAAACATTTTCATTCAAGCTGGAAGCTTGAGGTACTTCATCTATACGGAGTGAATAAAGCGTAAAACACTATGAAACATTGGATTTTTAAAACACTTATTTGCATTTGGGCTGGACATGTGGCGTGGTCAGAAACTCCCAGACCCGAGTTGTCTGTCACACTCGGTGAGCGCAATGAGAACAAAGGGCTCTCAGTGCCCTCTGCCGGAGATGGCCAAAACATTGCTGAGCTGGTCGGTGATCATGCTGCGCGGCGTGTGGCTGAAGGATCGAACTACCTCTATGTCAGGATTGACCATCCCGCCTACCAAGAGGGCCCGGTTGACCTCTATGTGTCGGCGGAGGTTTACGATGATCTGCTCACACGCATTAACCTGACATTTGATCAGGCCTGCAGCCAGCCGAACCTCGCCACCAAATACACCCCGGCCGCAGCAATGTACCATCTTGTCGGACAGAAACGCTGGCGCACACTGCACTTCTGCCTGCCTGCTGTACGGCTGGGACACGGCCAAAACAGCAGCGCGGATTTCCGCTTTGCCGCCCGCGACACAGCCTTCCGCTCCATCAGGGTCAGCACTGAGCGTCCAGCAAACTACAGCGAGGAAACCGACATTGACTCAGCCGCATTTCGAAACATCGCGGTATCCCGCACGCCCGGCATGGAGTTTACGTTTGGCAACGACGCTGATCCAACCGAAGCCACACTCTTCAAAGCCCTCTCCGCCACCAGCGTGGAGAGTTATGTTGACTGGGCGGGCGTGGAACCTGAAAAAGATCAGTGGGATTGGAGCCACTGGGATAAGCAGGTCGCGATACTGCAAAAAGCCGAACTCAAATGGGTCCCCTTTCTGATTGCCGGGCTTGCTTATGCTACGCCGCTCTGGTTTCAAAACAGCCCTGATTCCGCTGTTTTCAAATGCCTTGAACATGATGAGGCTAGTAAAGTGCAAAGCCTCTTCAATCCTGCTCTTCCCGCTCAGGTTCAGCGTTTCATCCAGGCCTTTGCCGGACGCTACCGCGACTCCGGTGTTATTGAATCCCTGCTGCTCGGCGTAACCGGTATCTACGGGGAGAGTATTTATCCGGCAGGACCTCAAGGTGGGTGGACTGCGCGGCTGACCGGTGAATACCACAACCATCTCGGCTGGTGGGCTGGCGACCACTATGCGACCCAAGCCTTCCGTAAAACAATGAAGAGTCATTACAAACGCATTAACCAACTCAATGCTGCCTGGGAAACCACATACAACTCTTTTGATCAGGTTGTAACCTTCCTGCCAGACAACGCGCCCAATGACCGCGCCCGTGTTGATCTCTGCGAGTGGTATCAGCAAGCCATGACCGACTGGTCACTCTTCTGGGTCAAGAGTGTCCGCCAAGCTTTTCCGAAAACACCGATCTATCTCTGCACCGGCGGTGCAGGCACCCCTGTTCTTGGAGCTGACTTCACTGCACAGGCAGCAGCTATCGCGCGATACAACGCAGGTATCAGGATCACCAACGAAGGCAGCGATTACGCACGTAATTTCGTGTATACACGCGAGGTCGCAACAGCCACACGCCACTATAAATCATTCTGCGGCTTTGAACCGGCCTCAAAGGTTGATGCCAATGGCATTGTTGCCCGCATCTACAATGCCACTGCATCCGGTGCACGCCAGCTGCATGATTATTCAGGCAACATCCAGGGCAAGGGGCTGGCATCGCTCCAAAACTTACGCGACAATGTTCTCTGGCTGGTGCCGCGCAAGCCTGTTGTACAGGCGGCAGTCTATCTCTCTCGCGAGAGCTGGGCACTTGATCACGAGGCGCATGCGAACATCTACGCGCTGAGCCGCAAGCTACGCGATGCCGGCGACTTCGATTTGGTTACGCGGCGCTCACTAGCCGACGGCCATCTGCGCAACTATACCACGCTACTCCTAGCCAGCTCCCCTGTGCTCGAACCAGAGAGCGCCAAGGCAATTGAAAAATGGGTGCGCAGAGGCGGCCATCTGATCGTTGCCACGCTGCCCGGCGAAACCCTGGGTGATCGCCTATACGATCATAAAGCATGGCTGGAACGTCTTTTCTCAACTGCCCAGCCCGGTGCGCCACTGTTGCAGCCGGAATTGACCGGCGAGGCCCCAGAGCGCTGGAGCGTGAGCATCGGCAGCAAAGAGGATGAAGAGTGGATTTCAGGTGACTGGAGTCATTGTGAGAGCGGCGGCGAGTGGCCTGAGGTCAAGAGTGCCACTATGCGTTGGAGCGGTGCCAGACCAAGGGTGCTGCTGCCAGTGCAACCGGAAACAGCATACACTTTGCGCCTGAGCGTCTCTGTCCCGCCAATGGCGCTGGGCAACGAGGGTGTTGCTGTGGCCGTGAACAGCCAAATCATTGGACGGATCACCAAGCCAGGACGTCAGGTCGCGGTGTTTGCTGTGCCGCCAACAATCATCGGCGCACAAAGTGTGGCGCAGCTCGAACTGCAAACAAAAACATGGAAACCTTCGGCTGCCAATCCGGCAAGCCGCGATACCCGTGACCTGGGGGTGGCAGTGCGGGAGATCGAAATATTCCGCACTGGGGCGGAAAAAAAAGTGTCCCGGAGTGCAACTTTTACCTATACTTTGGTTCGAGCTGAGTTGCAGAGGCTGCAACGAAAGGTTGGCAACGGCATGACTACAATACTGCCGGGTCATGCAGAGAACGAGCGGCTAATTGCGGCCTTGTTACAAGAAACATATGACGGAGAATTTGATCGTTGTTATGCAACTAGAACCGCAGACGGTATTCTCTGGTATGACGCGAAAAAAGCACGTATCTGGCTGGAAGCCCGTTAGTCGCTTAGGCGACTAAAAAAAAAATTAATTGTTCTTTCCGAATAGTTGTCTGTCGGGGCTTATTGCGGATATACTTCGCAACCATCCACCGCATAGCGGCGGATATACTTCGCGACCATCCACCGCATAGCGGCGGATATACTTCACAACCATCCACCGCATAGCGGCGGATATACTTCGCGACCATCCACCGCATAGCGGCGGATATACTTCGCAATCATCCACCGCATAGCGGCGGATATA
>JAQUCE010000183.1 GCA_028686345.1 Kiritimatiellia bacterium | reverse complement strand
GATGATGCCCTACTACGCTACGCTTCGTTTCGCGGGCAAAAAAATTACCTAGCGCCCCCTCTGACCAGCGCAATCTCTGTTGGTGTTAACCTGTAGAGCTGAAAAATAATTTCATTAAGCTGCTCCTCCGCAGCGACGATTTGTAGATCCAGCAGTTGCAGCTCCTGGTCGATGGCAATGATGGAGTTTTTAAGTGTCTCATCCTCAGTGGAGCGCAGTGAGAGAATCTTGGCCAGCAGTTTTTTGCCGTCAAATTTCTCGGTAATATTGGTGGTCCGCGCAAATTGCCGCCACTGCGCTGCAATCAACGGGGTATCCGGTTTGTCAAAGAGCTCGACCACCGCAACTCCATTGATCAGCAGACGCAGTTCAGCGTCATCATTCTCCACCAACACCTCTGCATTGACGTTTAACCTGGCATCCAGCTCATCCAGATGGTGCTGTAGGCTCAATGCAGCTTGCTCCTTTGCCCAGGCAGTCAAGGCGCGCCCCTTTAAGTCAGCGGGTTTCTCAGGGCTTTTCGCCCACTCGCCGACACTTTTCACATTTGCCCACAACCAGCTTGGCGCGTGCTTGCGCTCAATCATCTGCGAACCCTGCAATCTGCGTTCAATCTTGTTGATCAAATCCCGTTGTCGGGTGTGCATAGCCCGAAAAATAAAAAATATTATTGTGTTGTTTTGTTACCATTATTAATGTAACATATTGCTCATAATAGTGCTAGATTGTTTAATTCGTTATGGTTTTTTCATTAATGAGGACTGAAATTATGAAAATTAATAGCATGTTGTTTATTTTAACCGTGGTTTCCATAACCAGCTTGGGACATTCCCGTTGCATGCTTGAACGGGGCGACCTCTTTGACCGCTTTCATTTCAGGCATGCCACAAAATACTATGATCCTGAAACAGGATTGTATTATTACGGAGAGCGCTATTACAGTCCTGAACTTGGACGTTGGATAAACAGGGATCCGATCGAGGAAGAAGGTGGAATAAATATATTTGAGTTTGTAAACAACAATCCGATAAACAGGGTGGATCGGTTAGGATTATTTCCACTAACTTATGATCTTGAGATTGAACTGGACTATAAAAGAGTCCCTATAAGAGTAGGTAAAGGAGGAGGAATTACTTATGCAAATACTTGGGCTCGTGGCCCTGACATCACCCAAATTAAAGATGCTGAAATTGTCAAGACGGGAAAATGCTGTGCAAAAATAAAGTACGCTCCTAAGTATAAAATAATCATTCATGCACATTGGTTGTCTGAAAATGAAATTGGGAGATCTGCAACAGAAAGTGGATATGATGCGATCATTGGACATGAACAAAAACGAGGGGGGGGGCCTTGATTGATGGGTTTACAGAATATTACGGAGCCATTGCGGGCAACGGCAGAATTGCACTGAAATGCGGTTCTGTATGTAGCAAGAACGGATTCGAAGATGCGAAAAAGAAACTTGAGGAGTACTTATTTGAAATCTCCCTTGATGCTTGGTCGCAGTTCTATGATTATTCTTTGTATGCGCAAAGTGACATAGGAAGGGAAAATCAAGTAGATAATTGGAAATACGAAGGATCGTTGGTTGATGGATTTTATAAAACTTACAATTATAGGAAGCCGAAACCATTCACGGTTAAGACCCCATGCCCTAACTCCAAATGAAGGTGCCCGTGCTAAGAAAATATTTAAGGTTGGTATTGTTGATTGGATGCATTTGTTTTCTTGTTTTATATATGTTTGTGTCAAGACAAAAAACGATTCCAGAAAATTTATTAAAAAAACATGTTGACGATACATTGTTTAGTCAAAATGAATATATTGGGCTTTGCTTTGACTCACTTCTGGCTTGGCAATCTGGCAACACAAATAGTTTTTTACGTATTATTCAATCAGAAAAATATGATCCTCATTTGCGCAATGCAATTGAAATAGCAATAAAACGAGGACAGAATTATGAAATACCAAAAAAGATCAATTTATGTATTAATTATTGGATCATTGTCGAAGCCGGACATAGCCGTAACTATGAATGGCCTCACCAAGAAGCTGATCGTGAGGACTGGGGCTTGCTAGCAAAGATTTTTGTAAATCGCCAAAAGTATCCCTGTTCAACAGGTGATATAAATACTGATGCTACTATAAAACGGATTCTTGAAAAGACTCAGCGGTGACTAATAGTTTGTCTCACCAGAGACCAGTTTAATAAGTAGCACAGGCGTCCCGCCTGTGTTGACTGTGTAATTCACAGGCGAGACGCCTGTGCTACTTTCCCGAGACCGACGTAACGCTTCCTCCTTATTCCGTTCCATTCTGAAAGAACCTTGCAGGTAATCATGGAACAACCTGAATCGTACGCAGCAATTCTAAACATAACCACGCACCTTTTCAGAAGACACGCTTTAGCGTGTCGCAGGCCACAAAGCAATCCAGCCATGTGTTGTAGATATTCCTGTGATAAGGGCATTTCAAGCGATTAGCGACCCTGCGTAGCAGGGATGAAATACCCTTATCGATTCGCGGAGATTGCCAGTCGCTTTGCTCCTTGCCTCATCTTCGATGATGCCCTACTACGCTACGCTTCGTTTCGCGGGCAAAAAAATTACCTAGCGCCCCCTCTGACCAGCGCAATCTCTGTTGGTGTTAACCTGTAGAGCCTGAAAATAATATCATTAAGCTGCTCCTCCGCCGCGGCGATGTGTGTGTCCAGCAGTTGCAGTTCCTGGTCGATGGCAATGATGGAGTTTTTAAGTGTCTCATCCTCGGTGGAGCGCAGTGAGAGAATCTTGGCCAGCAGTTTTTTGCCGTCAAATTTCTCGGTAATATTGGTGGTTCGCGCAAATTGCCGCCACTGCGCTGCAATCAACGGGGTATCCGGTTTGTCAAACAGCTCGACCACCGCAACTCCATTGATCAGCAGCCGCAGTTCATCTTCATCATTTTCCACCAACACCTCTGCATTGACGTTTAACCTGGCATCCAGCTCGTCAAGATGGTGCTGTAGGCTCAATGCAGCTTGCTCCTTTGACCAGGCAGTCAAGGCGCGCCCCTTTATATCAGCGGGTTTTTCAGGGCTTTTTGCCCACTCGCCGACACTTTTCACATCCGCCCACAGCCAGCTTGGCGCATGCTTGCGCTCAATCATCTGCGAAGCCTGCAAGCGGCGTTCAATCTTACTGATCAGATCCCGTTGTCGGGTATGCATAGCCTGCAACGCCAGCGCTCGGCTGCCAACCTCCTGCTTCTCGGCATCGGTCGCGTCAGGGATGGGCAGCGGTGCGAGAAACTGCTTGTTGGCTTCAAAATAACCACCGTCTTTAGGTTTGGCAATTCTTCGGAAAACATAATCAACTACAGGAGCATTCAGTATACCAAGCAGATACCAATTTAAATTTGGATCGGCAGTGAGAATTCCATTCACGCGCACATTGTTGATGAAGAAAGAGCCACTGTAATCAAAACAAACTCGCATTTCAGGAACTGTTTGTGCGACGCAAAGCTTTGGGATCTCTTGTTTATCAAGGTTTTGATTGCGCCCGAATCGATACCATTGATCATCATCAAACTTTCCGCCTTCGCGACTGCGCAGTTCGGATTCATGCAAGTGAAGGTATAGCCATCCCAAGTGGAACCGTTCAGCCATCTCAGAGGGGTTAAACAGGCGGGGCTTTGCACTGGAAATATCATAAGGAAAAAGCAGGTATGTGTCAGTTGCGGGAAGTTGATACCGTTTAGCCTCAGTCCCAGAAACAAGCGGACGCATCAGCACATCTTCAATTGAGATCTCTTCTCCGCTCTTTGTTTGATATAGATTAGACCGAACTTTGGTCAGATGGTAGATTGAATCAGCACTCGTTATCAACCCTTGAAAAATTTGTTGAGTCCATTTTTCATCACCAAGAACTTGGCAACTTTCCCGAAGCCGATTCATAATCTTCATTTCAGCATTATGCGCAAAAATCCACGAATCATCTTCCGGCAGCTCCCCAAAGCAAATTTTTGCATCGGGCACTGACCAGTCAACGCCTGAGATATCGCCGTCCGGGGCGAAGACGCAACGGATGGCAGCTGTCGGGCTGCCTCTGAAGAACTGGAGTGCGGTATAGGTGGTGGCTTCATTAAAGACCTGAAAACTTTTAAAGTCAACCCAGCGGTCAAGGCTGCGATTGGTTTTAAGCCAGTTGCGCAGGGAGCTGCCGTATTCATTGACCATCCAGACATTAGGGGCGATATAGCCCATCTGCCCTTCGGGTTTTAGCAGGCTCACCCCTTTTTCAATGAAGGGCAGATAAAGGTCAAAGTTGCCGCTACGGGTGGAGTGATAGATGGGGCTGCCATCCGTGCTCCGAGCCTCTGCCAGATACTCGGCAACATCGGCTGCCACCCGCCTGAAATTCTGGAGCTTCACATAGGGCGGATTGCCGATCACGCAATCAAAACCGCCCTCTGCAAAAATTTTCGCAAACTCGCTCCCCCAATCAAAGGCGTTAATCCGCTCGCGCGCGTTTTCATCAATCTCATCAAAGAGAGAAGAGTGTTTATTTTCATAAAACGCGGAGAAGTCAGTGCCGACCAGGCTGTTGCCGCATTTGATGTTATCATCAAGGTTGGAGAGTTTTTTGCCAGGCAGCGCGGTGTGCATCCAGAGGGCCAGCTTCGCAATCTCAACTGATTCGGGGTTGATGTCAACTCCGTACAGATTGTTGCCGATAATGGACTTGGTCACAACATCTGTCTCCCACAGTTCGCCATATCCGCGCACCCGCTCCAGCTCAGCGTAGATCCAGCGATACTCTGATTTCAAAAATTCAAGTGCCTGAATCAGAAAGGCGCCTGATCCGCAGGCTGGATCAACAATTCGCACCTTTTTCAGTTTAAGCAGGTATAGCTCCAAAGATTGGACCCACTCGCCGGCAACCGGTGCTGTCCGCCTTTTATCGCTCAGAAATAAGCGGTACTGGGCAACATCTCCATCATCCGGCGAGAGCTCAGGCGACAGGCCGCAGGCCTGACGGATTACATCAAGCCTGGCACCGACTGTTTCGCGTACAATATACTCTGTCACCCACTCCGGGGTATAGTAAACCCCGTCACGTTTACGTTTAGAGAGCAGGTTAATCGATGGGCGGCCCTCAGCCTCGGCCTCCATAATCTCCAGTTCAGTGATCGACTGCTCAAAGATGCGACCCAGCGCGTAAAAATCAATCACGCGATCATGGCCGGCATCCTTGATTCCGAAGTTGTACTTGGTGGAGAAATAGAGCAGGGTCAGGGGGTGGGCATGCAGGGTGCTCTCGCCGCCGATGCCCTGGTTCTTCATGCAGAAAACTTTGGCAGGCAGATGCAGAGCTTCCAGCTCAGGGGCCTGCTCAAAAAGCCCACCGTTGAAACAGTTGATCCGCGCATCTCCGAAAGTGCCTCCCAGCCGCATTGCCGTAAAAATGCTCTTCAGCCGTTCCCAGGGCAGATTGTCAGCAGGGCTGTAGTAGGGATCCTTGCTATAGGCAATCAGGATGTCGCGCAGCAGGTCGCCGGGAAAGTCCAGCGACTTACCCATGTCCTCACAGAAAAGAAGGAAGAGGCAGCGATCCA
>JAQUCE010000087.1 GCA_028686345.1 Kiritimatiellia bacterium | reverse complement strand
GTGCAAAAAATATGCGCGTCATCCTGCGTGAATCCCCGAACACGCAACAGGCCATGGCGCACGCCCTCTTTCTCATAACGGTAGACTGTTCCCAGCTCTGCCCAGCGCAGCGGCAGATCGCGGTAGGAGTAGCGGCGTGTCTTATAAATCTGAATATGAAAGGGGCAGTTCATGGGACGCACATAATATTCGTCCACCCTGCCATGATTTTCCTCGCCCTCGTCCACTTTCATGCTGGGAAACATGCCGTCGCGATAAAAGCCGAGATGACCGGAGGTCTCCCAAAGCTGCGCCTTGCCCACGTGAGGGGTGAAAATCATCTCATAACCGGCGCGAAAGTGCTCTCTGCGCCAGAAATCCTCAATTTGGATCCGAATGCGCGCGCCTTTCGGATGCCAGTGCGCCAGTCCCGGGCCAACATCCTCACTGATGCTGTAAAGCTCCAGCTCCTTGCCCAGCCGGCGATGATCGCGTTTTTTGGCCTCTTCAATCTGCTGCAGCCGCTCTTTGAGAGCCTCCAATGAGATATCGGCCATGCCGTAAAGGCGCTGCAGCATCGCATTGTTTTCATCACCGCGAAAATAGGAGCCTGCAACAGAGATCAGTTTGATAGCGCCGATATCCGAGGTGTTTGCCACATGCGGGCCGCGGCACAGATCCACAAACTCCCCGCAACGGTAAAGCGAGACAACCTCACCCTCTGGAATATCAGCCAGGCGCTGAAGCTTATAGGGCTGATCTTTGAAAAGTTCACAGGCCTGATTGCGCTCCATCTCAATCCGTTCAAAGGGCAGCGCGGTATTGATAAGCCGGCGCATCTCTTTTTCGATGCGTTTAAAGTCATCCGGAGAGAGCCTGTGCTCCAACTCAAAATCATAGTAAAAGCCATCCTCAGTCGAGGGGCCAATGTCCAACTTAACATTGTCAAAAAGCTTACAAACAGCTGCTGCCATCACATGCGCCGCGCTGTGGCGCATTATTTCCATTGAATCCACTCAAGCCTCCAAAAGGATAATACTCGAAAAACACTCGAAAAAATACAAATCGAGATGGTTATACGATACCTGAATCAGGGCCTGATTGTCAAGGAGATTGCGCAGTAATTTTCTTGTTTGAGAGCGGGTTGTCTGAGAAACCAAGGAGAGTGGCACGCCTACGGAGAATCGAACTCCGCTTACAAGGATGAAAACCTTGGGTCCTAACCGATAGACGATAGGCGTGTAGTAACTCGAATGAGCACGCACTATATCACTTTTGCAGTGTCAGAATCAATAGCAATTTTAAAAAAACTTGTCAAACGGATTAAGCGCGACAGGAGGTCAGTCGCTATGCTGCTGACTACACCGCGTACGCTGATCACTCGCGTGTTGCACGCAGTCCACCGCATAGCGGACGACTCCCTTGCTTCACGCTTCCCTGTCACGGCATAACAGCGAAGCTCGACTTGTCCGGACGTAGCTATTGTGAAGCCTGAAGCGCGCCCATTGCTTTCTGCCGGTTATTGAGAAGTTATCTTTGTTTCCCCGAACGCGAAGCGTTTGTTTCTAAAGCAGCGGGCTCTTAATCACAAACTTCTGAATGAGAGCGACGACCTTGCGCACATCACACAAACTCTTTTGTTTGCCCGACTGGCTGCTTCAGGATCTGACCGGGATTTTTCGCATCTGCTCATCGACCCGGACAAATGTCACGCTGGTGGTGAAGTAAGGGTTGTCATAGCTGTTTGGTTCAACCACGCTAACACTGTAAGTGACTGAGGTGTGTCCCTCTTTGAGCGGGGTAATCACAAACTTCAGGATGGCGCCGCCTTTCACAGGGCGCTTAAAAACAACCTGATCCATACCAATGGTTAGAAAGCGGGCCTCAGGAAAGTCAATAAAAACCGCCATGGCAGCCACTTCGTCGACCCATTTGAGCATGTTGCCGCCAAAAAGATCGCCAAATTTATTCAGGTGTTCCGGCATTACTAGTTTGTAGGTGATCATATTGTGAATCTCCGTCTCAGTGCTGGCTTCGATCCGCAACTGCTCCTGATACTCATTATAGGCCGCTCTCTCCGCCGTGCTGAGTCTCATTATAGGCAGCTCTCTCCGCCGTGCTGAGTCTCATTATATCCAGCTTTTCCCGGGCCTCTTTCAACCCTTTTGCAGTGACCTTTTCCGGAAACGACCCATGTTTGAAGAAGTACATCCATTGATCCAATCCAGTCTTGCCCAAACCGTCAAAGTCTTTAATTCTCAGGATATAATAGGTAGAGAAGATCTCATAGACTGACTTTAGCCCCAGCCCTTTTTTCTGCCTCGCAGTCAAACTCAAGAGATCGTTATCATGCCGCCCTCTGAAAACTGTTTGGCCACAGTAAACATAATCCGTTCCCTGCCCCAGTTCAAAATATACAAGGTTAACGGAGATGACCTGATCAATGTCGGCATAAATCTCCCCCTTATTGATAGCAGCGGTAATCAATTTACTGACACCAAAGGCCATTCTGTGGAAATAATCTGCCTCAACTTTATACTGGATCTCGACTATGATCCGTTTGCCATTCGAGTCTGTCACCAAAAAACCCACCCGGTTCGCTTTATCAAGGGCATATTCACACCCGCCCTCACTCTCAAGCAGCTCCGTAATTGTTATGTCATCCTCTAGCAACTCCGACAAAAAACCGCTCAGTACGCCAAAGTTCGCCTTGCTGCGCAACAGTTTCTTCATTGCCCAGTCAAAACTAACAAACTCTCTGATTTCATTACTCATAGGGGGCCTCCATTTAAGACGCTGACAGCGTATCAGATAATTGCAGCTCCCGCAACTGCGCAGCCTGCAAAGCCAGCAATTCTAATTGTGGCCGCGTCTCTGCTCAGGCAGCACGCTAAAGCGTGAACTACATGCGGTTTCCGGGGTATGTTGTTCACGCTTTAGCATGCTTTCGGCCATAATGAGAACTGCTGCTGCAAAGCGTTTTGAAACTGCCGTAGGCGCCCCAGCTCCTTTGTTGCTTAGTACCTCTCTTCTTAAATCCTATCATGTTTGCGAAAGATTTTGCGACTTTTGCGTTTTTTTGCGGCTAAACATAGCGAAGCAAAGGAAAAAAGGAATAGCCGCAAAAAGGCGCAAAAGGCGCAAAAGGCGCAAAAGAAAGAACTTCCATCTTTTCTATGCAACGCATAGCGTTGTTGACTAAACCAGCGGGGCATATCAGCGGATATACTTCGCAACCATCCACCGCATAGCGGCGGATATACTTCGCAACCATCCACCGCATAGCGGCGGATATACTTCGCAACCATCCACCGCATAGCGGACGATTCCCTTGCTTCACGCTTTTCGTGCGACCTGCAGATTTCATTAAAGTGGAAACGTGTAGGGTTGGCTCTCAGAGCCAAACAAAGATAATGAAACCCCGCGGCGTGCCTTTGACGAACTAGCGCCCGGTGTCCGCTAATTGCTTCTGAGAAGCAACCCTACACCCCTGGGAGCACCTTTCATGAGCCTGTTGCAAAATGCCGCTCACAGAGCGGCTGCTACACCGAACAACAACCCTTGCGCTCCGGGGTGCAGCAGATGTGCGGCAGTTGCTCTACGGGCGACATCGGCTGACGCTGCTGTGCGACGATAGCGGATGACGATTAAAACCCCCGCCCTTTAAAATCGTCAACCATCATCGGCGCCGCCATCGTCAACCAAAGGCAAAGCTGACCTCAGTAGCTCCGGTTTCCAACCGGACATCTCCGATTGGAAATCAAATCTATGGTGCTCCCGCATAAAAGCGCGACTTCTTTACTCGCGCATTTGCGCAAACTCTTCAGCTCCCTAACCCCTAACCCTTAACCCTTAACCCGCGCCAACCGCGCGGTTTACTGCGTCAGCTTGCGCCACTCGGCAATGGTCCAGTTGCCGGAGTAGGCATCGCGGATAACAGTGACTGCGGCGCGCTGTTCAGCGAGAACGGTCGGGTTCTCAGATGCCTCAGTGCCTGGCGCCAGGGTCTGGGCGGCCAGCACAATCACAAAGATGTTCTGACGGAAGGAGACCTTGTCGATGATCCCGCGCAGCACATCCTCGGTGTAGTTGTGCTGTGAGTGGAAGTCGCCGGAACGGAGGCTGCTGGCGAGCGTTCTTTGCATGTCATTGGTTGCGAGTTCCGGGAGCATATCCGCATAACTGCGCCAGCCGGTGTTGTAAAGATTATTGGTCAGTGCCTCTGACCACAGGTCGCGCCAGTTCTCACGCATATCTGCGGGCAGTGTCTGCGTTTGCACTGTGACCGCTTGATTGTGGTTGGTCCAACCCAGTTGAATGTCGCTCAAGATAAGGTCTAAAGTCGGCCCCAGCGTGGTGTTGGCTTGAATCAGGCCGCGCTGCTGCTTGTTGGGAGTGATGGTGAAGAAGTCGAGCAGGGAGGCACCGGGCATGGTCGCAAAGGTGAGCGTGTTATCGGGCGCATCATCTATGGCACGGGTGCCTCGTCCGCCACCGGGGCGGGAGGCTGTGCCGTCAGCCCCAATCTGCAGTCGGATCGTCTCTTCCTCCTTGTATCGTTCCGTGTACTCGCTGTAAATATGTCCCAGATCACCGATGGATTGCAAGGGGCCGTTAAAGTGGATAAAGGGGAGTTCCCTGACACCATGGCTGAGGTTGGTCTGGTTGTTCTGCGAATCCCAATCCTGGCTGAACGAACGCCAGCTGGCGGCATAGGCATTGTCACGCGGCTCGGGAATGTAGAGGTTGGTCACGGCAATCCAGCCCTGCACCTTCTCCTCGCCCAGCAGCAGCGCTTCATCCACAATGCGGTCTACCTCCAACGGCGCGTCTTGGCCCTCGGCGCTCTGAGGGGCAATGTCGGGGCCAATAACAGTCACGACCGGTCGCAGCCAGATAGTGTTCGGGGTGTTATTACCCTTCATGTAAGCGCCAATCTGGTAGCAGTTGGTGACAATCTCAGTTTCCTCCGAGCCCTCGGGCGCGCCAACCGGAGTACGCTCTTCAATCTCCAGAAACGCGACCGTTTGTTTGGGATAGACGGTCCAGAAGTAACCCTTGAAGTTATCCTCACTCAGAGCGTCATCAACAAAATCCACTGTTTCAAAGTCAATTTGTCCCTCTGGATAGAGCAGGTATTTATCCTTCTCGCTCAGATTGCCTAGCGAAGGCTCTTGCATGCGGGGCAGGACAGTGTTCTGCATGGAGGGAGTGTCCTGGAAATAAGCAAACAGATCATCCCAGTCAGCGGCTGAGAACTCATCCGGCTTGAGCATCAGGAAGTCGTAGAAGGAGTTGATGTTGTTGGTAGGCAGCAGAGTAATCAGCCCGTTGAGCGACTCGGCAAACTCATCCGGCATACGCAGCGGTTGCACCCGCGTTATCTCTGATTGGTTGAAGAAATTGGTATAGAGCGTGAACGCGGGCGGATCAACCTCCGGTGAGAGGTACATGCCGGCAATGAAGTTGGTGCCCGGATCGCCGGTTTGCGCATTTTCATAGATAAAGTAGTTCTCCTCTGGAGTCGCGCCGAAAAGCAGGTGGTTGACTTGATTGCTCTCATAATCCAGTGGCACAAAGTCGTTATTTTCATCGAGAATGCCACTCATCAAGGTATTGGTTTGTGCTCCGGTTTGCGGATTACGCCAGCGTATTTCCATGTAGTTGTGCTCAAAGACGTATTGGCCGTGGACAAAGTCATTGGTTTCGCCTAGAGGTGTGGTCATGCTCAGCCAGTAGTTGGTTGAGGTGGTGTAGGTGTAAACGTTGGTGGAGACAAGGCCAACGGCGTTGGTTGTGACCTCGTCGTAGGTGTCGGGATAAAAGGCCTTGTAAGCAGGGGTCTCCAGCAGGGTAAAGGTGCCATTGGTGTCAGCCACCGGCCATGAGGGGTGGTTGGTCATGGCAGGGGTGAACCAGAGATCGCTCTGATTGGTGACCTCACGCCAGAGTGGATGGTTGGAGAGATATCCGGCGCCGACCTCCTGCCTGTATTTTCCAGCCCAGCTTTTGAAGAGAACTTCCATGACACTCTGATCAGATCCCGCGAGGTTCCAGTCAAACCAACGCTGCAGTTCACGGCTGGTCGCAGGACGGTTGGTGGATGTGATCACATCCGCCTCATTGGTGTAGATGCCCACATAGCAGGCAGAGTCATACTGTGGCGGGTTGGGGGCAAATGGATACCAGAGCTCGACTGCCACGGCATAGTGGTTGCTCAGGGAGGAGTCAACATTGTAGTAGCTCAAGCTCTTTGAACTTGGTCCGAGCTCGGGTTCAAAAACATTGAAGACGCTGATTTTATTGATCAAGGGAACATCTTCAACCGCGTAATTGACGCGCGTGGCCATTTGATCACCGGTGAAATTGGAGATCTCGGGAATACGGTTTTCATCGATGAAATTGGCGATGCTCCAGGCCAGCCGGGAGCCTTGCTCAAAAGCGAGACGCTCTGAGTCGATATTTTTGTTGCGGCAGAGGTCGGTCAGCAGGATGGTGGGCAGGAGCCACTGTAGATTGAACGTCGGGTCATTGTACCAGCGGTCAGCCGAGGTTGCATTGTATTGTGCAAGGATGTTGGTGATGCTGTTGATATTAAACTTATTGTAAGGTAACGCGCCCGAGGGCAGCGCTCCAATGGCCTGAAAGAGATTCGGCTGGTTCAGGTCCAGCGGACGGAGATGGGCAAATGCCTCGCGCCCGAGGATGTCGTTTGCCCCGTCGCCTGCCTGATGTCGGAAGGTGTTGGGGTTGGGGTCGTAGGAGGTGTGGAAGAAGGGGTGGTTGTCTTCAGTGACCGAGGTCACATTATTTGTCTGCAGGTACGATCCGATCTCTGACCCGTCGCCCGCGAACGCGGCGGCCGCATCTTTTGCAGAGTAAAACTTGCGCTGTTTTTTCGCTGAGGTTGGCTTGTTGGGAAAGACATTGGCATCAATGGTGCTGCTGCAGTTGAAGACAGCGTAGGCAATGCGTGAGGATTTGAGCTGCAGCCGCCAATCGAGCGGAGCACCCTCCGGCAGGCTGTCGGTCGGGATCCAGCCGCTGCGCAGCGGGCGCATCCGCCCACTTTGAAGCGGCAGGCTGTTGGTCAGGGCAGCAGGTACCAGCGCCAGAACCTCGGGTGTCAGCAGATTGACGGGAGCGCTGTTAGTGGAGTACGTTGGGGAGGTTAACACATCGCCATACTGGAAGGTAATCTGCGGGTTGATCTCATTGGTTTGAGAGTATTGCTCCGAGAACCAGCGTCCAACCGGCGCCAGCCGCTGAAAGTGGCGCTGCCCCCCCTGCGAGGAGCGCATCTCCTGGTCGGTAAAGTTAGGGTAAGAGAGCGCGTCCTCAACCTGCTGCATGGCAAAAGCCAGCGCAGTGTTCAGGGCTGTCTCAGCTGCCTGCCGGTTGCGGCTGGTGACTGCGCTCTGCTTATGAAATCTGGCTGAGATTAGAAATGTGATCGCCAGAACAGAGATGACGGAGAGAATACCCAGCGTGAGGATCAGGGTAGTTCCCGCGCGACGGCAGCTGCGCGCTGGCGTGGCCCGGGCGCAGCGCTGGGCGCAGATGAGCGGGGCGCGCTGCGAAGGAGGTTGGTTGCGTTTGATTGTGTTCATGGCAGTCGTGTTCCCCGCATGGTTTTAAAGGTGATGCGGCGTGAGGCAAAGATTCCCAAGTGCGCTTGGGCGCTGCGGAAAGCTTCATCATCCATAGAGGAGTGCGCCAGACGATTGTACTTATCCCACTCCATATCGCTAAAGATTCGGAGTGAGATGTCGATATAATCGGGGAGCACCGCTGTTGCTACTTGATTGTACTCCGGCACTGCCTGCAACGCCAGCCTGGCATCTGCCGGAGCGGTGACGGGATTAAATTTGTTTTTCCGCACATAGCTGGAGGGTATGCCGACAACAATTAAGGGTGGCGCCAGCTTGTCCGAGAGCAGGGAGTACTCCCAGCTCGCAGGCGGCTCAGCGAGATTTTCAACCTGCGGACGGAGATCTTCCAGGAGTTTACCGATGTGCTCAGGGTGGTTCAGGTCAGAGTACCTGAGTGGAATTACATAACGGAAGAGTCCGGCACTCTCCTGATCTTGAAAAAAAGTATAAAAAACCGCATCCAGCGCAGGGGGATCGTCAAGTGTAGCATCAAAGGTTGATTGTTTTGTCCGGTGCTTGATAAACTGCAATATGACTGTAACGCCCGCTGCCTGATTAGTGGTGGTGTCGCAGAGGAAAGTGGGCGGCGGCTCGTTCGTCGAGCCGGGCAGGGTTCCGTTATCAGTGACCGCGAGCCGCAGGTCATCGGCCATCAAATTGAGAATCAGGTTGGCCTGCTCCTGCTCTGGTTGGCTGGTGTGCGAGGTGCTCCACAGGGCGGTGGCCTTGTTGAGCGCCATCGTCAACGCGCCCATAATCAGGATAAAGAGCGTCAGGGCGCTGACAAGCTCAATCATGGTCAGGCCGGAGCAAGAGGCGTTGGTGCGCATCAGATTCCTCCTTGGCGGTTGAGAATGGTTGAAAAAAGACGGAATTGACTGGAGTAGGTGTCACCATCAGGGTAGATAAACAAAAAAATCTCCAGTGTGTTGGCAGTGTTGTTGAGGGTTGAGGTGGAGCGTGGCGTGACATAGAGTCGATAGCGCGGGTTCCATTCAGAGAGCGAGAGTCTTGAAGGATCATACGCATTGACAAGCCGATCGCCCTGAGAGGTCTGTAGAAACAATTCCTCACTTTCGCTCATCCCCTCCACCCGCGGGAATGGGAAGAATTTCTCGGTCGTGACGGCTTCACCCCACATGTAGGCCCAGCTGTGCCCAAGGTCATTGGTGCGCGCGTAATCGGCAAAACGTGCATTGTAGAGATGCAGTGTTTCAAAGACAGCCTCTGCCATTGTTTCACAGCGGCTTTCATTGCCAGCCTCTTTGGCTGCCTGCAACCCGCTGCGCCCCAGCCCTAGAATGCCGAGAAAGGCCAGGCCGATCACCAGCAGAGCCAGTGCGGTTTCAACCAGAGTGAACCCTCTGTTATTATCAGGGAACGGTTTGTGCATTGGGTTGCTCACCTTTGAGTGTCTCGATTAATCCGGTGGCGAGGTCGACCCGCAGAGTGCGCGTCAGCGGTTTTTTATTAAAGAGCCTGCGGGTGTAAAGAGTGACATAAAGAGTATGCTCATTTAAATCGCTCCAGACCGAGCCGTCGGGGCGGAAGAAAACAAAGGATCCCTCTTCCTTGGTCGGAGTCTCTAACAAAGGGTTGACGAATGTCACAGAGTTACTCAACCGTTGAAAAGGAGCGGCCAGGGAGATTCCCAGACCAATGTTCATCTGATCTTCAACCGTCGCGGAGTGCAACTCCCGGAGGAGCTGTTCGGTGTTGCCGGTCTCGTTGGTGCACAGATAGATCTGGAAGCCGGTGATCTGCTGGATGTTATTAGAAATAACCGTGCTAAATTCAAAGCCGACATACTTGTTTCTGGCCTGCGCTAAAGTCCTGGCCTGCAGCAAACCGCCTTTCAGAATGCGTGTTGCGCCGTTGCAGGCCTGAACCGCACTCCATGAGTTGTAACGTCCGAGAATTACCATGAAAATAATACCGGTGATGGTCAACACAGCCAGGAGCTCAAAAAGGGTGAAGGCAGCGCGTTTATCTCTCATTATTTCACCCCCGCTGAGAAGATATAGTTGGTGCTCAGATTGCCGTTCGGCCCGCGTGAAAAGGCGAAAGCGATATTGTTGCTAACAGCAATCCGGTAGCTATGTCCGCCGCTGATGTTGATTGTATGTGTGAATGTGGATCTGGGATTGAGCCCCATAAACACAATAAACTCCTGGCCCCAGGGATCTTGAAAGCGGGTGGTTTCCGAGTTCAGCTTCTCCTCCAGATCAATGAAGTCAATCTGTTTCGGATTAAGCGGGTTGGGTCGATAGAGCGGCCCCTCTTTGTTATCCGGATCAATGGTGTTCAATGCGCGGTAGAGTTCATTCTGATCCATGTAAATCGGCGCGCTGCCGTGGGCGGTGGTGACCTGAAAATCGGTATTTAAGTAGCGGGAGATGATAACAGGCGTCCACTCCTGGTTTTTAAAGATATCGCGCAGCTCCAGCTTGGGTGTGGCTGACTCGCTGCCGGCAATCACCTTCAGCTGACCAGGCCAGAAACCATAGACATCTTTATACTTAATAACCGCCTGTGTCAGAAGCGTAGCCTGAATCGCCGCTTTTTTGCGCTCGGCTGCCAGGCGGATTGATTTCACGGTTGGCAATGCAATGGCCAGCAGCACGGCCATGACCCCCATTACGATAATCAGCTCTACAATCGTAAAGCCACAGCGCGGCTTTACCGACAGCGTTTGCGCTGCCGCGGCTCTAGAGTTGTTTAAGCTGTGTGTCGGCGTTTCCATAAAATTTTTCATCCGCAAGCAGGATGCTTACGCTACTTCATAATCCGCAAGCAGGATGCTTGCGCTACTTCATTTTTGCTTTCAGCTCAATTACAGTCAAAAGCACGCCGCCATTACCTGGCAGTGAATGAGTCCCAACTGCCAAGGATAACATCGGTGACCACGAGCGGGGCGCCCTCGGCGCTGGAGGTGCGGGTGGCGGGAATCATGGTCCAGACTGCGACCGAGGTGATGATATTGGTTTGCTGGATGCCCGCTGCCACGGCATCGGCATCACTGCCGGGAATTGTGATTTGGCCATCACCGTTGGTGTCAAAGAGCACCCGGTACGAGCGGGTGGTGTCAGCGGCTATTGCGTTCAGGGATTTAAAGGGGTTGACCGGATGCCGCGATTCGCGTGAGTAGCGGGCAAACTCCAGCAAGGGGATGCAAGCCGGGTTAATTTGATCCATCTGGGCGGCGTTGCTGCCGTCACGCACCCCTTGCAGGATACGGGCCATGCTCCCGTCAATGATGAAACCTACATCCTCGTCACTGGTAAGTCGCATTGATGCAGTGACATGGGTGGTGTCGGGCCAGACACTGTAGTGCGAAAAATACTGCTTAAAGGCGCTTTGAATGTTTTTTAACTCAGTGTAGGTCATAGCGCGGCGGCTGAATTTCTGAGCTCGCTCCAGCGCACCATAGAGCAGGCTCAGCAGGATGCTGATGATCGAAATAACAATCAGCATCTCCATTAGGGTGAACCCGAAGGAGATTTCTGATTTTCGATTTTTGGTTTTGGGTTGCTTCATTTGTAGCTTCCTAATCTTCGTTGAGAGTGCACTCTGCCGGTCGCTTGGAATAGTTCGAATCACTCGATTTACTCGAATCGCTCGCTCTTCTTTATTCATCTCTCAAAAAATATGTCATCCAAAGTGGTGTCATTTTTACGGGCGGCACCGCCGGATGAGGGCAGCAACTCAGTATCTGCATCCGGTCCGCATGAGAAGAGTTGGTAGGACTGCCGGCCCTCATCGCGCAAGTAAATGTAGGGAGTCCCCCACGGATCTTTGATTTTCACTGGCAGCGTGCAGTAAGTTTTAAAATACACACCGGTCATGGTGTTGGGATAGAAAACAGTATAGCACTCGTGATAAACATTTGAAAGGTTGGAAAGGTAGTCATTGCCCGTCATAACAGAAATCCGCGTGTTCCCGTCAATAATCTCCCCCGGATACTCGCCAAAGGTCTCGTGCCAGTTGTCCATGGCTTGATGCCAGGCCGCGAGATCGGTTTGAGCTCTGCGGATATCGGCGATTGCGGAGACATGCTGGGAGAGCCCGAGAATCATCGCCATCAGAACAGCTGCAATCGCGGTCACAAAGCTGAGCTCAATCAGGGTGATGCCCCGGCAACTATATGGCGGTTTTCGTTTCATCTCATCTCAATTCATCTCATCTCATCTCATCTCATCTGCAAGCAGGATGCCTGCACTGCTTCAATCTCCCTCCTCCATGCGCCCTGCAACGCGCAGAACCTCATCAACCGATGTGCGTCCCTCAACCACACGCAACCATCCATCGCGGCGAAGGGTCACCATGCCCTCCTTAATAGCCAGGTCTTTGATGATATTGGAGGGGGCGCGCTCAATCACCAGCGCGCGGAGGGCGTCGGTCATAATCATGACCTCATTGATCGCACTGCGACCGCGGTAGCCCGTGAATCCGCAGGTAGGGCAGCCGTGGCCGTGAATGAATTTCGCGTTTTCAATTGTATCCGGGTAAAAGCCTTTGATCTCCTCAAAAATGGTGGCAGGCGGAGTAATCACATCAAAGCAGTTTTGACAGACCCGGCGCACCAGACGCTGGGCCACAATCCCCTCCACGCAGGAGGCGGTCAGGTAGGGCTCAACGCCCATGTCGGTCAGACGGGCAATCGCGCTCGGGGCATCGTTGGTATGCAGTGTGCTGAGCACCAGATGGCCGGTGAGTGAGGAGCGCACCGCGATATCAGCGGTCTCCGAGTCGCGAATCTCACCGATCAGGATCACATCAGGGTCATGGCGTAGGATCGAGCGCAGGATGGATGCAAAGGTCAAGCCGATCTTGCTGTGCACCTGCACCTGGCTGATGCCCCCCATTTGATACTCGACCGGATCCTCAACCGTGATGATCTTGGTGCCGGATTGGTTCAGCCGGGCCAGCAGCGCGTAGAGCGTGGTGGTTTTGCCTGAGCCGGTCGGTCCGGTCATCAGCACCACACCGTGCGGCAGGTCGGTCAGCTTGGCGATCTTGGGCAGCTGATACGGTGAGAGTCCCAGATGATCCAGATCGACTTTAGTGGTGCCGCGGTTCAGGATACGCAGACAGCAGGTCTCCCCCCAGCCGGTCGGCAGCACGGAAACACGCAGATCATAGTCGTTATTGCCGCAGTGCACATTGATACGTCCGTCGTGAGGTTTGCGGTGTTCAGCAATATCCATGTTGGCCATGATCTTGACTGCGGAGCTGACCGCATTGCGCAGTCTGTCAACGCCGTTGGGCAGAGGAATGTGCTGCAGTATGCCGTCAATGCGGTAGCGCAGCCGCAGGGTGTCCTCATAGGGCTCAATATGAACGTCAGTGGCATCCATGCGAATGGCTTCGGCGATGATCAGGTTGATAAAGCGAACAACCCCGGTTTCCTGGGTCTTGACCGCGATATCGGATTTTTCGTCGCGCTCCTCGCGCATCTCCATGGCCTCGGCTTCGGCAATCAATTGGTCAATGCTCTCTGCGCCTAAACCGTAAAAATGGGTCAAAGACATGCCGATATCGCGCTCAGGGCAGAGAATGAACTCAATGCCAACGTTGAGAATCATGCGTAGACCGTCAACCATCGACAGCGTGGGCACGCGGCTGACAGCCAAGAGCAGAACTCCATCGCAATAGGTGATTGGCACAATTCGGTGGCGGAGTGCGACCTTGGGCGTTACCATCTGGATGGCTTCGTCCTCCACTTTATAGTCGCCGATTGGATGGTACGGGATGTTACTGACCTCCGAGAAGGTTTTCAGCAGCTCCTCCTCGTTGACAATGGCCTCTTCCCGTAGCAGGGTGTCGATACCTTTGAGTGTTAGCGAGGCGCGCCCCTGCAGGTCAGAGAGCTTGTCAAAGGTAAGCAGTCCTTTGTCAATCAGCAGCTGCGAGGCTTCGGTGATCAGCTCATCAGTGTAATAGCGAATTTGTTTGTTGTTGTCCATAATTTAGTTTGCAGCTTAATCTGTATTTTGACCTGGTGACCCAGTGACCAGGTGACTTGGCAGCATGGCTTGCCGACCTCTGATGCAGCTGGCCTTGGAATTATCTCATCGTTTTTTGGCGGCAGCTTCAGCGGCCCGTTTGGCTTTGAAAGCCTCTCTCTGTTCGGGAGTCATTTTATTAACCTGAGCAGCGCCCGCCGGGTTGGCGGCCTGTTTTTTAGTTGGTTCGACAGCAGGTGCGGGAGCTTCTTCCGGCGCAAGGGTGACATTCTCGCCGAGCTTGAGATCGCGGGTTGAGCCATCATCCATGCGCAGCGTGGCGCTTTGCAAGTCGGCACTCACAATGTTGACGCCATGCACATCGTTGCCCTTATCGTAGAAAATCGTGGTTTTGTTGGCTGAGTCATAAAACATGGCCGCCGCCGTGCCGTCCGGACGTTTAATGAAACCCATATAGGTCAGAACCGGGGTGATCATGGGCTTGCCGTCAGGGCTGAGGTTCTGTCCTGGAACATTGGCCTTGTTACGCAGGTGGGCGAAGGGATCCGTTTTCTTGGCATCCGGGCTGGAGGTCATGCCCGCAGCCTCTTCCTGAGCTTTTTTCAGAGCCGCGATAAAGGCGGCGCGCTCAGCGGCATTGGTGAAAATCGCCTCAATCGTGGGGCGGAAGGGATCCACCGGTATGATCAGCGAGGTGGTTGCCAGCTGATTGGAGACAAAATCAAGCAGTGTGATCTCCCAGGCCGGGCTGAATTCGGGAGTTTTTGTCTCGCCGACTTGAATCGGAGTGGGCGGAGTGCTGATTTTAAATCCGCAATAGAGGGTGATCGCAATGCAGATCAGCACCATCCACAGGCAGAAGGCCTTGGCGTTCAGGTGCATTATGCCTTTCCATAAAGTATTCATAGTTGTCATCTCCTTAAAATTTTTAAACAGGATTAATCAAAAAGCAGTGCGGAGAGGATGGCTTTCATGCGTAATTTAGCATCAAAGGTCGGTCCTGACTCAACGCGGATATTGCGAAAAGCAAACACCTGACCCTCCTCGAACACCGATTGAAAACCGGTGTAGAGCCTTTCAAAATCAATGTCGCACTCAATGCGTACCGGGTACTCGGTGAAGATATGCCGCCCGTTTTTGTCCTTATGGTCAATGGGCGCGAGCGGATAGATTTCAACCAGTCGGGTGATTTGGCGATCCAAGGTTAAATCCGCGAGTTTTTCCACTGCTTTGAGTTGCAGCATGCGCACGCGAACAGCCGCGCCGCTTTGCAGGTCTTCATCCAATCCCAGCTCTTTAGGAACCAGCGGGATGTTAAGCTCTCTTGATTTCTCCTTGAGGCGCTCCCGAATTTCATAGAGCTGAACCTTGTAATCAATACGGTTCACCCCGATATCCAGCAGCACCGATTGATCCTCAAACGAGCTTAGCCGGGCGTTGATACGGGCCCACTCATTGGAGAGCTGCTGCAGGTTTTGTAACCCATGCTTTGCCACGGCCTGCATGCTCTCAATTGAATGGCTTGCGAATTTGCTGCTTGTGAGTTGTTCGCGCACGCGTTTATTCTCAGCCTCCATGTTACGTTGGGGGATAAAAACGAATCTTATAGTGCAGAAAAGCCCGATAGCAATAGAGAGCAGAATGAAGATCACCTGCGCACGTTCAGTTTTAAGAATACTCCAATCCAGTTTGATCATGGGCGGTTTACCTCGATTTCAATTACAAAACGCCGAAAATCCGGTATCTGCGCTGCCTCCAACTCCGGAATGCCAACCGGTGCCAGCACCTGATCATCGCTGCGCAGGTCAACCCGCGTGATTTCAGGGGAGGTCCTAAGGCGGTCGATCATGTCGCGGACTGTTTTAAGGCTTGGGTTCGGCGTGTACCCCTCAACAATAAAAAGCCGATCCAGTTGTTCCACCAACTCTTTTTTCGCCAGCGGCTCCTCTTTTTTGCCGGTTGGCGCCGGAGCGGCGGATGTTGGACGCATGGCCCTGAAAAGCGAGAAGGGGTTGCGCGCCGCGTCCGACACCGGCAGATTCGCATCAGGCTTGTCCTGCTCCTCAGGGTTGTAAATTTTTTCATCACAGAACAAGGTGACCCAGTCATCCGGGTCAATTGAGGCGCATACCAATGAGAAGATGTCGCGCGCGATCGGCCCGTTCATCAACAGCCGCGCCAGCGGCAGGGAGTTTGTCAACACCTGCGACTCCATCAGCTTGAGTTGCGCGATATGCTGGTCAATCTGCTCCCTGGTGCGCAAGCGCGTCCGTTCGGCAGAGAGCAGAGCGCCGTCGCGCTGCAACAGAAAGACCCCGGTGGCACTGTAAACCCCCATGCCAATAAACATGAAGATCGCGGCGGCCCCCCACCACGGTTTTTTGGCGCGGAACACGACCTCATCTTTCAAGTCATCAGGAAGGAGTGAAAGTTTTATAATTGCGATATCAAGCGAACAGAGCGCCAGGCCATAGGCAATATCAAACTGCCCGACATATTTCTGGTAGGAGGGAGGAATGTTGGGCAGCTCCTTGGCCTCCATAATCCGCATCGAGAGTTTTGTGAGCAGATACTCCTTTAACCCCTTGAGACGCGTGCCTCCGCCTGAGATCACCAGCTGCGGAACCTGAAACTGCCGCTCAGGATACTGACTGCGGAAAACACCCAGACAGGCGTTGAACTGAGAGACCCAGCGGTCAGCCGCAGCGCGCAGAGGGATGTAGCAGGCATCGCTCTCACGTAAACCGCAGTCGGATTGTTTGCGCACCTCAGCCTGTGTGACCGGCAGCCCGGTCTCATGCGAGATCGCGTCAGTGAAGATCTTGCCGCCCACGCCGATGGTGCGGGCAAAGAGCAGCCCGGTCTTGTTGCCGATTGCCACATCGCTCTGATGGTGGCCGATGTTGACGTAACACCATGGTTCCTCATGCTCGCCCGCAAAGGACTCCAGCGCGTTGAAGAGCGCGACCGGAGCGGAGATCAGATCCGCTGCCCGCAGGTTCATCTGGGTTGTTTCACGCAGCGCCTTTTCAATCGCGGCCGGGCGCGCCATTGACATGATGTAGCGCCGCATACCAGGCTCAAAATCAAACTCAAAATCAGCAACATCATAGGCCATCAGATCGCCGGCCATTTCGTTGAACTGGGCGATATCCATCTCAGCGACTTGCCGCGCGGTACGCGGGTCATTGTGAAGTATTTTACCACCCTGGAACACAGTCTGGGTTCCGTCCAGAGCAACATTGCAGAAGGCTTTGGCAAGGCTGTGCTTGCCGACCCACTGGCGGATCATGTCGTTCGGGTTTTCCTCCTCTGTGGGCAACGCGAATGACTCCACCCGCGTGACATAGGGCTTGTTTGCGCGTATCTGCAGCCAGAGTGCACGCAGCGTGTGCGCGCCGGTGTCAATCGCTATAATCTGTTTCTGTTTGGCCATAAAGATCGTTTTCGCTAGTCAATAGTTCAAGAGTCAGGATTCAGGATTAACAAGTTACTCCTCCACAGGCGCGGCAATGTTGACCGGCGGCGCAACCGGTTGAACCGGCGGTGCTGCGGGAGCCTCGGCCGGCATGGCTGCGGCGGCTGCTTCAGCAGGCACGGCAGCGGGCGCATCCGCGGGAGTTGGTTCAATTGGTGTCTCCTCCTGCGCCGGAGATTGCGCGTTGTTCATAAACTCTTCGAGCCGCATTGGCAAGGCGCCCTTGAGCACATTCGGAGTGGCGGCGTCAGCGGAGATAGCCAGGCCGTAGCGGTCGCGCTCGTTCAGCGGTATCAGCTCTTCGCCCATATCGCTGATCAGCGTGGCAGTAACAAAAATCAGCATGTTGTTGGCTGTCTCGTTGTTTTTATCCACCTTGAAAAGTTGTCCGATAAAGGGCAGCTTGCTCAACCAGGGAGTGCCGGAAGAGGTTTCGGTTTTCAGGGTGTCAACCAATCCGCCCAGCACCACGGTCTCACCGCTGCGCACAACCGCCTCGGTTTCAATATACTGGCGCGCGATGGTGGGAATTTCAATGGCAGGCTCATCACCGATATCCTTGCCGCTGTCCAGGCTGCTGAGCCGGTAGCGTTTCCACTCCTCGATGTTGCTGATCTCCGGACGCAGCACAAGGTTGATGGTTGAAAGGTCGGCGCCGACACTCGGAGTGACGGTCAGCGAGTAACCCACCTCCACCACAGTGGGACGGTTGTAGTTATAGGTGACATTATCACGCGATTCGCCGCTGTTGTAACCGCCGCCGCTGGTCATAATATTGGTGTCAACCTCTTCAAAGTAGGAGACATCGCGCCCGAAACGGAAGGTGGCTTCACGGTTATTCAAGGTTGTCACCCGCGGCACAACCACTGTGCGGCTGTTGCCGGTCTGCTGCAGCGCGTGCAGGGTTGCCTGCAACCCGGTCTCACCGAGCAGGGTCTGGTACATTCCGCCGAAGCCTGCTTCGCCCGCTTTGGCGACATAGGCGTTTTTGGTGAATTGATTGGGGCTCAAATTTTGGATCGAGTCGCCGATTTTAAGGATTTCCTCAGGGCTTGTCGCCGCTGCCTGCATCCGTTTCAGCTGAGCAACCGTATCCCCCCCGCCGCCTTCGCTGCCTCCGAAATCATAGGGGCGCTGCAGAAGCCATTCAATCCCGAGTTCCCGCAGGTCGTTAACTTTCGTTGTGATAAACCGCGCTTCAATCAAAATTTGCAACGGACGTATATCCATCGCCGCGATCAGCTCCTCCACCTGAGCCAGATTTTCGCGGGTATTTTTGACGATCAGAGAGTGCGCTTTGTCATTGAAAATAAAATCAGCACCCTCAGGCTGCGGAACAAAACGGTCGATCAGATCCAGCAGGCCGATGGCGCCCTCCTTTTCCTCGCCCCCTTTGTCATTGTTGCTACTGCTGCTGCTGCTTCGCCCGCGCTCTTCCGGCCCTTTAAAGAGTGACTTTCCACCTGATGTTTTGCCGAGTTCAGAGCCTATCAAACCTTTACGCAACTTGTAGACCCTGGTCATCAGGGGCACTCCGGTTGTCACCTCCTCCTTGGGGGTGACCCAGATCAGGGAGGTGCCGACCGAGAACTCGACATTCAGATTGCGTCCAACATAATCCAGGATTTCAATCAAAGGGGTGTCTTCCGCGTGGATGGTCAGCGCCTTCTCGGAGATTTCGCTGTCAGCAACAATGTTGATGTTCTGTGATTGGCCGATCTGCGCTATAATGGCATTGATATCAGCGTTTACCAGGTGCATGCTCACCGGGCTTGCCAATGCCTCCTGCATCTTGGTGAGCGCGGAGCGCAGGGGCGCGTTCTCGCCGACAACGTTTTTCTGCAGCCGGTAACTCTCAATTGGCAGGCCGAATCTTTTGGCGTCAGCTACGTCAAGCTCAGCCGCTGATTCAGCGCGCATCACCACCTCTTTGCGCCGCTCCTCCGAGAGCTGCGCCGCAATGCGCTGCTTGAGCGCCGCCAACCCGACTGCGTCCGGGCGCTTGCGCGAGATGTCAATCGTGGCGGCAATGGCTTCCTGCATGCGGCCCTGCTCGTAGAGCGTGTCAGCGGCGATCACTGCTTCGTCCGGACGCAGTGGAGCGTCAGGGGTTGGTTCAGGGGCTTTGGTGGTGGTGCACCCTGCCAGCCATACAAAGGAGCATAGGGTGAGGATATGCTTGGAAGTAATGTTCATGTGAGTTTCCTGTTAGTTTATTTTTGCAACCACAGAGTGGTTGCAAAGAGGAGTGTAAAAGTTGTGTCAATTGCGTGAGTCGCCCGGATGGATGGTTCCTTCCCACCATGTAGGCCCTACAAAAACATTACCGGCATAGGCAACATTAATAGTTATGAAATCTCTCTTGATCGTGGAGGAACGTGTACCGCCCGCCGTGTTCTGATAGCCGATAACTTTCTGGTCGCGGAAATGGTGGAAGCAACGGGCAATTGGAATCCGCGAGGCGCTGTATGGCATCTGCTGTCCATCAATGACATTGACATTGGCTTGATCGCCGTAACGCAGCTGTACATGTTTGAAGTCTGACATTGTTTTTATGGGCACCGTAGAGGGTAGTTGCACCCCATTGTACCAACTACTGGGCACAGGGGCAGCGGAAAATTCATAAAAATAACTGCATGCTACAATCGACCTGTTACGCCGGGCTTCACTGTTTTGACGGTTGTCCCAGAAAGCGGGCTGATCCGCCGAGTTGCCCTTGTCATTAATCAGGGTCACCAACTCTTCAGGACGGGGACGGTCTAATCCACGGTTGCTGTCGGCGGTGCAAACGTAAAGCCCGCGGTCGTCAACATATTCAGGGTAGAGGTTGGAGAGCCAGTAAGGGGTATCATTATCATGCTCAGCGCGGTAGATCGTTAAAGCAACGCCGAATTGCCGCAGATTGGATTTACAGTTGGTCTGACGGGCACTCTTATAGCTGGACTGCACTGAAACCACCAGTGCTGACATCAAGATGCTGAGGATCACAATCACCACCAAAAGCTCAATCAGGGTGAATCCCTTGTTTGCTTTAAATTGATTATGGCATGAACTTTGCAGATAAGAGTGTTGCCTGGCATCAGTTCTGAGGCCAAGCAGATTGATTCGGTTTTTGGTTTGATCGCCCATAGACATATAAATAGCAGATATCGTGCCTTCCTGTAAATAGAGAAGTTTTATTCGTTTAGGTTGAAAAAAGCAGTGTGTGGGTTTTTTATGTGCATACAGAAGTCCACAGTTAACCGCTTGTTGAAATGCTAGATGTGTTGTGTTGAATACAATTAAATAACGTGGAGATTTTATGATCAGGTTTCAAATGTATTACCAAGTTGGACTAAGAAAGGGCATGCACGCTCTGGCAGCGCTTTTAATCTGCGCACCCGGTGTCAGTGCTGCGCAGCCTGACTGGGCCGTGGCACCCGCTCCCTGCCGTATCAGCTTCACACGGCTTGCGGATGATTATATCCTTACCAAAGTTCCGGTGAACATTACTAATCAGTTTGTGGCTGCGATTGAGGCCTACTCTATGACCAATCAACTGCCGGGTGAGGTTATTTTCAATAATGGCCGCGATCTGAGTGTTTTGATCGATGTCAGAGGGGTTGAGAACCGCGCCAGAGTTGATCTGTACCTTGTTCCCGGTGAAGCCGCCGCGCAACCTGCCGCCACGCCGCTGCGGGAGGCCACGCCGCTGCATGGCAGAGCCGCCCGGACAGCCGGGATGGATTTTCCAAGCACCCGGCAGGAGGTTGACTCGCTGGCCACCCGTTTTGACCGCGCAATGGCGAGTTTCGCGGTCAGCGGCTTTGATCAGATTGAAAACACCTATACAAATTGGTACAGCGGCGACTGGCAACGCAAAAGTCACCTGGTTGATTTAAACACCTGGATTTTGGTGCCGGCCGATGGCGTGTTTATTTTCGGTTTGGCTGGCGTTGCCCCGGCGTGGCTGGATCTTAACCAAGCGGAGGTCTTAACTCATCCAGCGCACCAGCCTTCAGATAAATGGAGCGTCGGAACACCCTTTGGGTTGAAAGCCGGCCTGCATCAGCTCCAGGTGCGCACCCTCTGCCGCCAGAAAATTGACACCGGAGTGGCCTGGAAACGCGAGGGCGAGGATGGAGTCGCCTCTGACGTGGCCATGATCACCGGGGTTGAGCTGCGTGAGGGACGCGTGGAGTGGGCCGACCGCACAGTGCACCCCTTTTTCACCCTCACAACCGGTGAGGCATACCGCTTCGCTGGCGTTGACAGCAATTTCGTGCCCTTTACGTTCACCAGCCGCTCAGCCTGCAGCGCCGGCAGCTGCGCGCTGATCTGGAATGTGGCCGGTCAGCAGGCCGGCACCAACAGCCTGCTCGAGCAGACCGTGGCCTCGATCCACTTGCCCGCAACGGTCTCACTAACCGCAACAGCCGCCATAGGCGGCGAGAGCGCGCATTACGAACGCGCAGTCAATTACACCGGGCCGATCTGGAGTGAATATGAGATCAGCTCCCGGATCACCGGCGTGCCGGCCGCATGTTACGGTGATGATAAAATTCACCCGATTATCCGCATCAAAACCTCGGCCAAAGAGGGACTGTTGTACATCCTTAACTCGGAGATCGAGCTGGTTTCCGGGCGAAAGGTGAAGCGCTCGGATGAGATGCGCACCAACCAGGGCTGGGGCCGCCAGTATCTGACAGAGGTCACCGCCGGCAGTGTCAAAAGCATATCCTGGAACCTGATCCACCATGGCTGCGAGTTGTCATCCGGATGCCTTAAATTCCAACAGGATCCCTTCTCAGTTGTTCCCGACAACATCTCCGGTGAACTTTTTAAACAGGGAGATAACTTCATGTCTCTGGTTGTCTCTAAACGTTCGGCTGAAAAAGAGTTTCACCCGACGCGTGCCGGCAGTGGCGACAAAAAAATCTTGTTCCTGGATGGATTTATTGCCGATGGAGCAACGAAACATGCGCCTGTCGCTCCTGTTGAGCAGCCGGGTGAGGCATGGCAGACGGTGAGTTTGTCCGCGCTGGAGTGGAGCCCGGAGCGTGCGGGCACATCCGCCCTGCAGAGCTTTACCCAGGTGCAGGCCGCGCTGGAAGCCGACGTTGTTCTTTACGCTCCCTCGTTACGCCCCATCTCACTGGAGGGCGGCGCGGATGGTTTTGAACGGCGGCTGGCTGCCATGTGCGCTCTTCTGACGTGTGCTGGTGAGGCTTCCCCGCGTGTTATCCTGGTTGTTCCACCGCGCTCAGCCGGGAGCCCGGAGCTGGAAAAGAGCGACGCGGCCACGCTTGATTCGAGAAAGGTGGCCGAGATTGTTTTGCGGGTAGCGGATGCTTACGGAGTCGAGACAGTTGACCTTTTCACTGCTTTTGAGATTGCAGAGAGTACCGCGCCCGACAGCCCGCCTCTGGTGGCCAACGGCGAGTTGACTGAAAGCGGCTTAGAGTTTGCCCGCGAGATCATCAAGCGCAAGCTCTGAATCAGCCCTGTCCGGCCGCGATGCCAGAGGCAACCCTACACCCTCGGGCGCGCCCTTCATGAACCTTTTGAGCTTTGTCGCAACCAATTTTTTATCTCTCACAGAGGTACAGAGTTCTCAGAGCTATGAAAGGTTCAGAGTAATACACTGTACTCTCCGTGTCCTCTGTGCCTCTGTGAGAGATAATAAACGTGCATAAAAAACAAGAAAATTAATGATAGTTGTACATAGATCACAAAGTTTGCCGCGCTATTTTTAAAGTGATCTTGTGATAAGGGTATTTCAAGCGATTAGCGACCCCGCGAAGCGGGGATGAAATACCCTTATCCTTTCGCGGAGATTCGCGGGCCAAAAAACAGCTGCGCACCCCTTTCGTGTAAATTCGCGTTATTCGTAGTTTAAACAGAGGGGTAGAAAAATAGAGGGGTAGAAAAATCTGTTGCAGCGTTGTTTTTTAGGTAAAAAATGTTGAGGTAAAAAATGTTGGTAGCGTGGTAGTTTCTAACTACGAATGACACGAATGTTTTTTAAAGTGATCTTGTGATAAGGGTATTTCAAGCGATTAGCGACCCCGCGAAGCGGGGATGAAATACCCTTATCCTTTCGCGGAGATTCGCGGGCCAAAACTCAGCTGCGCACCCCTTTCGTGCCCTTTGTGTACTTTGTGGTTTCAACTCGGCTACGCACCACTTTCGTGCTTTTCGTGCTTTTCGTGGTTAAAAATTGAGGGTAGAAAAATAGAGGGGTAGAAAAATGAGGCAGCGTTTTTTGAAACCACAAGGAACACATAGATCACAAAGATTGCTGCGTTGTTTGGAGAGGTAGAAAAATAGAGGGGTAGAAAAATCTGTTGCAGCGTTGTTTTTTAGGTAAAAAATGTTGAGGTAAAAAATGTTAATAGCGTGATAATTTCTAACTACGAATGACACGAATGTTTTTTAAAGTGATCTTGTGATAAGGGTATTTCAAGCGATTAGCGACCCCGCGAAGCGGGGATGAAATACCCTTATCCTTTCGCGGAGATTCGCGGGCAAAA
>JAQUCE010000086.1 GCA_028686345.1 Kiritimatiellia bacterium | reverse complement strand
TCGCCACTGCCGAGCGCACCGTAGGGGTGCGCCAGCCAAGTGATTGGCAGGCCGAAGCTGTAGGGCGCGGGCCGTGAACGCGCCGTCGAGCACCAGTGTAGTGCAACGCAAGCCGCAAGCTGCAAGGCGGTTGAACACGAATGAGCCCCCCGCGTTCAAGGCCCGCGGCTACAGCGCTGCGCGAGTGCAAGAGACCCGCCTGCTAAGTGGTTTGCGAGCCGCAAGCTGCAAGGAACGCGCCAGCCAAGTGATTGGCAGGTCGAAGCTGTAGGGCGCGGACCGTGAACGCGCCGTCGAACGCCAGTGTAGTGCAACGCGAGCCCAGACCACTGGACATAGACGTAAAAAACTTAATATTTTTTGCCTTATTTTCTGAACAATAGTTCGTTTTATATTTGCACTTTACGCGCGCGTGTTGCGTGGTTAGTGCCTACTATGAATGAAGACTAAAAACTTAGTTCGTTTTCCTGTACCTTTTTTAACCACAAAAAGCACGAAAGGGGTGCGTAGCTGATTTTTAACCACAAAGGGCACAAAAAGCACAAAGAGCCGCGCCAGAGCTCGGCGTTTCTAGGGTTTCCCCGTTTTTTACCTAAAAAACAACGAGTAATCTTTGTGAGCTATGTACTACTATCATTCATATTCTTGTTTTTTATGCACGTTTTCTATCTCTCACAGCGTCAAATGTTAAAATCACAAGTCATGTTTTTAAAAGTGATAGTGTGATAAGGGTATTTCAAGCGATTAGCGGCCCCACGCAGTGGGGATGAAATACCCTTATCCTTTCGCGGAGATTCGCGGGTAAAAAACTCTGTGCCTCTGTAAGAGGTAAAAAATACGATTTTAAAAATTTGCTACAGCTTGAATAAAGTACCTCAAGCTTCCAGCTTGAATTAAAATGTTTTCTGCAAGCAAGATGCTTGCACTACTTCATTATCACTTTCAAGGTAACTGACCGATTATTGAGAAGTTTAAGGTAACCAAGCGCTTTTAACAACTCCGTCAATCGCCCAGATTCCTGATCTGCCATTCAGAGTGGTTGTGCTGATCAAGGTCACGGTCTCGGCGTTCTTGACAAAAAGTGAATTCCACAAACCAGCAACACCTGGCTCCAACTTGAACGGAAAGCTCGGGTGGCCGAAGTTGCGGGCCTGCGCATCACCGGTGTAGACCACTGGCTCCTCATCCGGCACTCGCTCCCGACTCTGAACCGAGAGCAGCGTCATGCCCGAGGGCATCTGGCAGATGTAAGGTGCCCCAACATAGACCTCCGGGGCGAGAGGCTGCGCAAGCGCGGATTCACGTCCAGGGCTGTTACCACTCAGAATCGAAGTTTGCCAGCGACTCTCCACGCTGTCGCGCAAAACAACCGGCTTCATCTCCCCGCTCAACCCATTATCCTCGATTGCCACCACAACCGTAAGGCCGTCGTTGAGTAAGCATGGCACAGGCATTCCGTCGCGGTGTTGCGCACGAAACGCAAGCGTCTTTGCTCCCTGCCAACTTTTTCCGCTATCCCCGGAGCGCAGCACTGATATCTCCTGCTCATTCGAATATGTGTAAGATGCTTCATTGGCAAAGTAGATCTGAATCTCGCCATCAGGGAACTGCAGCGGCGCAGGCTCCCAACACCCTGAAGCAAAGGTGTGTCCAGCCTCAAAGAGCCGTTGCGCTGTTCCCCAGTTCAAGCCATTGTCAGCACTGTAAACAATGCTGATCGCATAAGGGCTCTCACCGTCATCAGGACGCTCGTTGTAACAGAGCATAAGCCTGCCATCCTTTAACTGCAGCAGCTCGGGGTTGTCAGCCAAACCTTGACTGTAGGCTGTCACAGGGCGCTCAGCCCCCCAGCTTTGGCCCTCATCCGCACTGCTTTTGATCCAGATCTGTCGCTCTTTGTGATAGCAGCAGAGTATATTGCCGTTGTGCAGACGGCTCATGCGCGCATAACACCCGCCTGCCGCCACCAGCCGCACTGTGGAGTGCTGCCACACAACCGCACCGGCCTCCCCGCCGCGCGCCGAACCAGCAAAACATAGAAAAAGGCCAAATAACGCGGCGTAACAAAGCCTAAGCTGACAAACAAATTTGATCATGGTTAAAACCCTGCTTAGAAATCAAAATCAAGCTGACCAGAGACCACGACCTTACGTCCGTTCTCCATGCTGGAATCCGAGGTGTCATAAACCACAAACTTCACTGAGGGAAAGTGTCGTGAGAGCTCCTCCTGAATGTATCTTTCCACTGCCCTCACATTTTCCACATCGTCATCAGAGAAACCAACACTGATTGATCGGCGGCCAAGCCCCCCTTCACTCTGCGCCATCAGCCGGGCCACATGCTCCACAAAGTCGCGAATCGCGAACTGCTTGGGATTCTCCTGGGCTGCCTCTTGGCCTCCAACCTGGTGCAGCCACTCCTGGAACCCGGGATTGGTCACAGCATGATAGCGGTTGAGCGAGAGGTAGTAGGCCAGAACCTCATCGTCGCTTTTCTCGCCGCTCTCGCCATCAAAGGCCGCTTGGTAGCCCCTTAGATTGGCCAGCATGGTTTCGCGCTCCTCGCTGGTCAGAACCAGGTCGATAAAGAGTTTAACCGCCGCCAGGAGCGAACTCGAGGCGTGTCCGCGGGCGGTGACAATGGCAAAGAGCCGGCCCTCAATCAAGGTCTCCTTCAGCCGGGTGAACGAGGGTGCTGGTGGAACCTCGCCTGTTAAAACCCGCTCCAAGGCGGCGCGGGTATCTTTGAGAAAACCGCTCTCCTGATCGCTCTCGTAATCCTGAAAATCCTTAAAGGCCAGCGCCCAATCTCCCTGCGGTGCCCGGTAGTTTTCCGTATCGCCCCGGATCACGGCAAAAAGAGAGGTGGAAACCGAGTGATCCACCCAGTTGCCGTCCGCATCCTTTTTTTCCAAATAAATCCTGGTGGGCATGTGCAGGATGTTATCATCCCAATCAAATATATAATACTTCAAATCACGATCCGCCACCCGTAGATTCACGTTTTTATGCTGATTCGCCATTTGCATTTCCGCTATTCGCTCCCCTGCGCGGTGCGTAGCTTGGCCACTACAGTGGCGCAGGGATCACGCACAGTCGCGCCCTTTTCCTTAAAATCTTCCGCGCCTTTCATCACCGCGGCCAGGCTCTCGATCCACTCGGATTTCAGTTTGTCGTCTTTCAGGGAGTCAGCTACCGACTGAATTTTCGCAGCCATCGGCTGGCACGCTTTGAGCGTGCGTCTCTGCGCAACCAAGGTGGACAGCTCAGCAGAGACGATCTTCAACACTGGAGCCATCAGCTCTCTCTCCGGCGGCAGCCCCTTACCCGAAATTTCCGCCAACATCACAACTGCGGGATCGGTGGCAACGCGGTATTGATTACCGAAATATTTTTCACGTCCCTCGGCCTTCCTCAACAGAGCAGCGGCCCACTTCTTTCTGGAGTTGTCATCAATAATGCAGGTTGAGACCGCTTTCAGGGTGCTGGCCATCTTCTCGCCATTGACATCGTTGAGATTCGAGGCCTCGCCCTGCATGGCAGTCAGATGCTCCAGAAACTGCTTTTCATTGTTGCGCAGCACAGTCGAAACTCCATCCAGTTTCATTTTATATCCAACTAGGGTCGCGGGAACATCACACTGCTCTTTTTCCAGATAAGAGAGCACCATGCGCGCCGCAATCCTGTCATTAGGCACTGGAAGCTGATTGATCCTGGTAAACATCGCGGTTTTTACGGTTTTATTATAGAGACCCTCGGGCGGGCACCCCGGCTTATTCTTGGCAGCCGCCAATGCTGCTTCCAACTTCTGAAAGAGCTGGATCTGCTGCTGCGGATCATCAAGGGTGCGCTGCAGCTTCTCGACCGCCGGGAAGCTGTACGGATTGAGCTCCACGCCAGCCCGCAGCAATTTAACCCCCTTGGTCTTGCGCTCCGCCTCAGGCATCAGATCGAAAAGGTTGCAGATCATCAAAGAGTCAAGAAACTCGGTCATGCCATAGTTCACTGCAAACGCGATGCTCTGATGATAGATCATCCTTCGCTGCTGAGCTTCATCGCCGAAAAACCAACGGGTGTGCGGATGTGTATCCTCATCGCCGCCAGTGGCATACTGCCCCCCGCGGCAGCTGTAGAATTTCTGTTTGGCATCGTAATTAAATGATATCAAGGCGCAATGTCCCGGCTGCCCGGCGGTGGTGGAGGGTATACCAAGCGTATTGTGCGAGCGCACCGAGATATTAGCCATGGTCCCGCAGACTCCGCCATCTTTTAACATCATCTGAACCGATCCATAGGTGAACGGATAGGGGCAGATGCGCCGAGCGCTCTGCATGTTGTACTGCTGCGCCACGCCGCCGATATACTCCCCATAGGTCTGAAAGATCCCCTCATCCCGGAAAGCGAGCCAACGCTCCTCATTCTCGCGCAGGGGCTGCTTGTCGGCCACCAGCAGTGTCAGCACCGGCCACGGGGCAGTCAGCGGAAACCGCGGCCAGTTGCGATTCCTCTGTTCCGTACTCTTAAACTTGTGTTCGTGATTGCGAATCAGATAGGCGCAGCGTTCGGCAAACGACGGCGCTGGATCGCGCTCCTTTGGCAGCAGCCCCTTCTCTTCATAGGCGGCTTTGAAGAGGTTGTAAGCAGCGTCGATTTTCTTGTTCATCTCGCCGATAACCATCTCGCTGGCCTTCCAGTGGATAATTTTCTCGCCGCAGTCGATATCAACGGGAAAGCCTTTGGATTTCATATAGGCGTTGAATTTTTTCTGTAACTCCGCACTGGCAATCACGTCAGCGGCATAGAGCGAGCGTTTTTGCAGCTTTTGCCCGGTTGACGGCACCACTTCAACCTCCGGCGGTATCGCGATGCCATGCTTGTCATATTTCAGCTCAGGCAGCACCTCGTTGCCGCCGGCCACAACATAGCCCTCAATCGTGTTCTCGTTGAGAAAGTTGATGACATGGTCGTGCACATCCAGAGTACGTTTCGGATCTTTGGTGTCAACCAATATCCGCGGATCACCGCTGATGGTGAGCGTGAGGGGCGGGCGGCGTGTGATATCAGCAGTTGCCCCCTCTTTAGCCGCGACGATCGCCGCTGCTAACAACAACTGGCTGTAGTTCTGCAGGTTCTCCCGTCCCACATCCATACTGAGCGAAAAAAAGTGCGTCAACACATCGGCTGGTTTAGAGTGGACTCCATAGATGGTCGCCTTGATAACAGGATCGCTGTCCACCCATTTCAAAAAACGCTCCGGAATGGGCCGGCCCTGCTCTTTGAGTTCATCAACCGCCGCTACCTTGACATAAGCCAAAAATGCCTCGCGCACCACGGGTGTGAAACTGTAGTCAGATCTCTGGCAAGCAATAAAAAGCTCGGATTTGCGCTGGTCAACAAACAAGCTTCTGGCTTCAGCTGTGCTAAGAGCAACGAGCACCGAAGCCGCTGCTAAAAAAACTCTGAATTGATTTATTATGAAAATACGCATTATCTAATTCCCCGATAAAAAAATCAGAGATAGACTAGCAGATATTCCAGCCGTTGAACAGCCCTGCCTGTAACTCGATTGCTTAGTCAAGTTTCGTCTCTATAACTCGGGGTCGGGTCGGCATCAGAATCGGTATCGAAGGGCGCACAAAATCGATTCCGATCCCGATGCAGATCATAGATCTTTGACTCGAACTTTGCCTCGCGCTTGATCTAGCTTGACAAGGTGCAAAGCAAGGAAGTCGTCCGCTATGCGGGCGACTGCGGGTGACACGCGACCGACCTTGCAGCGCAAGCGTAAACTTTGTCGCTAACTTTATCGCTAACTTTTTCGGAGTTGGTAAGTGTGCGAGTGCGCGAATAAAGAGGTCACGCCTTTTGTGCGGAGCAACGTAGGTCCGATTTCCAATCGGACATCTTCGGTTGGAAACAAAGGCGCGTGCCAGCCGATCGGATGGCACTCCGAAGCTGTAGGGCGCGGGCCGTGACCGCGCCGGCGGGCGAAAGCGTGGTGCACTCTGGCCGCAAGCTTTGTCTGGCTTGGCAAGGTGTGAGGCATGGCGCGAAGCAAGGAAAATGTTTTCTGCAAGCAAGATGCTTGCACTCCTCCATATCCCCTCTGTTCTCTGCGCTACTATCATTCGTTTTTATTTTCAGTTCGCAGTTAAAAAATTGCATTTGTGGTGCTTGACTTTTTCGGCAAATTCTGTCATCGTTTAATTCAACCCATGAAAAAGGCCTTTCATATATTACGTCAACTGATGGTTCTTCTGTTTGCGGTGCTCTGGTTTCAGGTGGCCGTTGAAGTTGAACTCTGTCATGACGACGATTGCGGACACAGCGATCCTGTATCAGCTGTTAGCAGCTGCCTTTGTCATGCCGCATGCATCAACGACTCAGCGGAACTCTTAGTTTCCGTCGAATATCATGAGGGTGTCGAAATTCCCTCTTCTGACCAGATTGATAGCGGTTTACGCATGCCGCATGAGATCTTCCGACCGCCGCTTCAAATTAATATATAACTAAAGCAGCTCGTCGTTGCAACCCAATGGGTTTGCGTGATGTGCGAGAGGTCTTTATCCTCACTGAAAAGTTAGTGGCTATGAGCCCGCTGCTTTAGTAACAAACGCTGCGCGTTTGGGGGAACCAGGTTTGTTATACAAGCTTTAGCTTGCCCCCAAAGATGGTTATCAAAAAGTTAACTTGAAAGTGATAATGAAGTGGCGCAAGCATCCTGCTTGCAGATGAAACTTCATGACGTTTTACTTCAAAATCAGCACTGTCAAATTTTATAACCCCCGCTTTCCCGCCTTAAAAACACAATGCCGCTCGTAGAGCGGCTACTACACCAAAACGACAAGAGTTGCAAACGGCGGGTGATTCGCCCTGCAAAGCGCTCTACAGGACACTCATTAAAACCTTACCTGGAGTCTCAAAATGTTTACCAAAACAACTGTTTCAATTGTCACAACCATTTGCTTGCTGGCCATGGGATGCGCCACGGAGCGGAGCGCAAATCTGTTGCCCTCCGCTCCGCTAGGGCAAGAACTTCCCGCAATTCATATCGCCGCCGTTGCTGCGAACTCTTCTCAAAAGCCTGAGTTATTCACAATTGACCCAGGGTCGAACCTCACCCTCCAGCAGGCGCTGGCACTGGCTCTGATGCACAACCCGGAGCTGGAGGCCTATTCGCACGAGGTGCGCGCAGCCGAAGCGCGGGCACTGCAGGCCGGGTTGCCACCTAACCCGGAGCTGGAGTTCGAGATGGAGTCGTTTGACCGCGATGGAGAGGGCTATAACTCCTCTGAACCATCGCTCTTGCTAAGCCAGGTGATTGAACTCGGAGGCAAGCGTAAAAAACGCACGCGGGTCGCCCAGGCCCAAGGCGAGGTCGCGGGCTGGAGCTACCAGCAAAAACGGCTTGAGGTGTTGACTGCCACAGCGAATCACTTTGTCGGTGTGATCGCGGCCGGGCAACGACTCGCCCTTGCGCGCTCTTTGCTGGAGCTGGTAGGTGAGAGCAGCCGCAGTGTGAGCGAGCGTGTTAACGCAGGTAAAGAGTCCCCTGTGCTAAAGACCAAAGCCAACGCTGAAATGGAGATCGCACAACTCGATGTTGCCGACGCTGAAAGCGTGCTCGTGCTCGCGCGTACCGCTTTAGCCGCGCTGTGGAACTCTGAGCGCTCCGAATTTCAGATAGCATCCAACAGCTTTGACAAGGTGCGGGAGACGTTGCCCGCGCTTGATGCGCTGCGCCTGCAGCTGGCAGCCAACCCCGAGCTGGCTGAGCACCAGGCTGAGGTGCGAACCCATCAGGCCGCGCTGGAAGCGGCGCAGGCGGAACGGATACCTAATCTGACTCTGGCAGCCGGTGTGCAACGCTACGAAGAGGATCGAACTCATGCGCTGATCTTCGGGGTCGGTGTTCCCCTGCCCCTCTTTGACCGCAACCAAGGCAACATTGCAGCCGCACAACACGAGCTTGCAAAGGCAATGGCAGAGGAGCGCTCAACAGCCATTGATCTCTCATCCAGATTGAACGCAACCTATCATCGGCTCCAGGCTGCGCACCGGCGGGTGCAGGCACTGCGACTCAAGGTTGTCCCAGCCATGGAGGAGGCCTACCATGCGACCCACAGCGGATACCGTGAGGGCAAGTATGATCTGCTGCTGGTGCTGGACGCTCAGCGCACGCTCTTTGCCGCTAAGCGCGACATGGTCGATGCCTTGGCGGATTTTCACACAGCCTTGAATGACCTTGAACAGCTTACAGGCAAGGGAGTTTAGATTTTGGATTTTGTATTTTTGAGTTTAGATTTTGGAATGGGGAGGATGGGAGATGGGAGTAATAGGATGGATGGAAAGTATGTTTACGAATGCAAGAATAGTAACCCGTAGTTATAGGCAAAAAAAGGAGAACCAGATAATGAGCAGACAAATGAAAATATGGTGGACAGCTATAGTAGCTGCAATGAGCCTGTTTGGCCAAACGCTGGCAACGGTGGACGACCACGCCGGGCATGACCACACCAAGGCGTGTGACCAAGCCGAGGCGGACGACCACACCGGGCACGATCATACCAAGGCGTGTGACCAGGCCGAAGATGACGACCATGCCGGGCACGATCATACCACGGCGTGTGACCAGGCCGAGGCGGACGACCACGCCGGGCATGATCACGCCACTGAGGCAGAACCGGCGCGCGTGGTTGTCACCAAGGAGCAGGTGGCGCGCCTTGGCATCAAAGTCAGCCAGGCGGTTCAAGGAGCACTCGGCAGAGAGATCCGGGTTCCCGGAGAGATTCGAATCAACTCTGACCGCATAGCACATGTGGTGCCCCGTGCGGCGGGCATTGCGCGCGAGGTCTTGAAAACCCAGGGCGACCAAGTTAAAAAAGGAGAGATTCTGGGCTGGATTGAGAGCGCTGAGCTGGCTGAGGCCAAACTGGATTTCTTTGCCAGGCAAGCAGCGGTTGGCAGCAGCAAACTCAAGCTGCCACGCGCTCAGGAGATCTTTGTGAATGTTGCCAAAATGATTGCCTTGCTCAAAAAAGAGGCCTCCGAGGAGGAGATTAACACTTTAGAAGGTTTGGAGATGGGCCAGTACCGAGGTGAGCTGCTCCCAGCTTACGTCGCCTACCTGGCAGCCAGGACCACGCACCAGCGTGAGGTCGAGCTGCATGCCAAAGCAATCAGCAGCGGACAAGAGCTGCTGACTGTTGCGACAACCCTGCAGCAGGCGCGCGCCCAGTTTCAGGGGGCGCTTGATACTGCCAGCTACGAGACCCGGATGGCCTATAGCGAAGCGGCTCAGGAGCATCAGGTGGCTGTTTTCAACGCGGTTGCGGCAGAGAAACGCCTAAGTTTGAAAGGCGCCGAGCCAGAGGTGATTGCTCATTTACGCACACTTGTCCCCCAGGCCGTGGGAGTTGAACCCTGCGTCTGTGTTGATCCAACCTGCCAAGAGGTTCAACTGCCCTCAGTGGCGGACACACTTGGTCAGGAGCAGCGCTTTTCCTGGTACGCGCTGCGGGCCCCTTTTGATGGCACGGTGCTGGAGCGGCATATCGTGGTCGGCGAATCCCTGGATGTGACCTCCGAGTTGTTCACCATTGCTGACCTCTCCAGCGTGTGGGTCAACATGACGCTCAGCCAGGAGATAACCTCGTTAGTCAAAACAGGCTACCCCATGACAATCCATCTGCCAGATGGCACCCAAGCTGAGGCTCAGACGGATTTCATTGCCGCTGTGGTGGACCCTAACACCCGCAACGGGTTGGCGCGCGCCACACTCCCCAACCCCAACGCCCTTTTCCGCCCTGGAACCTTTGTGGACATTGCTCTCCGGATGCCTGTCAATGCAGCTGCGGTAGTTGTTCCCAAAGCGAGTGTGCAAACAGTGCATGACCACCCCTGCGTCTTTGTCTGGAGCCAGGGAGCTTTTGAGATGCGCGAAGTCACAACCGGCGAGGCAGATGCAACAAACATCGAAATCTTAAAGGGGCTCAAGCCAGGCGAGAAGGTTGCCTCAGCCAACGCGTTTCACCTTAAAGCCGAGGTCTCGAAGAGCGGCAGCGCGCCAGCCTGCGGCCATGCACATTAGGGGCTAGGGGTTAGGGGTTAGGGAACTGAAGGGGCTAGGGGTTAGGGAGCTGAAGGGGCTGTGCCGCGAAAAAAGGCGGGATAGCCCGAAGGTCAGCTGCGCCGGAGCCGGGGTCAGTATGCAATGCCGCCGAGCTACCAAGTCACCAGGTCACCAGGTCACCAAGTCAAAAAAACAGCTTGTGGCCTGAACAGCGGAGCAACTTTTGAAAATAATAACAAATGGAACACGTGAAATAAAATGTGCCCTGGCAGGGCGCACAATCAAGAGAGAAGGAACTTACCATGATTGAAACCATGATTCAGATCGGATTAAAGCACAAGCTGCTTGCTTTTATGCTAGTTGTATTGGTCGGAGTGCTGGGCGTGTTTTCGCTCTCCCAAATCTCGATTGACGCCTTTCCAGACATCAGCCCCAATCTGGTGCAGGTTTTTGCCGAGGTGGAGGGCATGGCAGCCGAGGAGGTGGAACAATTGGTCACCCGTCCGGCTGAGGCAGTTATGCGCAGTGTTCCCGGGGTTCAGAAGATCCGCTCGCTTTCGTCACAGGGGCTCGCGACAATCAACATCTACTTCGAGGACAATGTCAATATCTACCTGGCCCGACAGATGATCGCGGAACGGATGAAGCAGGCCGAGGCAGAGATCCCGACAGGCATCGAGCTGCCGCATGGGCTTGAGATGGGCCCCTTGGTCAGCGGTACAGGCAAGGTAATGGCCTACTATCTGGAGGCAGGGGAGCGCGACATCACCGAAGTACGCACGCTGCATAAATGGATTGTCAGGCGCAGCCTGGAGGGCGTTCCTGGAGTTGCCGCGGTTATCGGGCAGGGCGGCTTTGTGCGTCAGTATGAGGTGGAACTCTCCCCTGAAAAACTGCTGGCGCGCAAGCTCTCGGTCAGCGATGTGCGTGAGGCGATTGAACTGAACAATGCCAACGTCGGCGCCGGGTTGATTACGCAGGGCAGTGCTGAGCTGATTGTGCGAACTCTGGGGCGCGTGAGCACAATTGAAGAGCTGGCCAGCACGGTTGTTAAAAGCGTTGACGGAGAGCCGGTGCGGATTAAGGATCTTGGAACAGTCAAACTGGGGCAGGCCTTCCGGCGCGGAGTCGCACTGCTGAACGGAGAGCGGGAGGTGGTTCTCGGCGGAGTTTACAAGGTACACCAAGCCAACTCCTACAAGGTTATTCAACGCCTGCACCGGCGCATGGAGGAGATTAACGCCAGCCTGCCAGAGGGTGTCAAGCTGGTGCCCTACTATGACCAATCCGATTTGGTGACCAGCAGCATCAACACTGTGCGGGGCGCGCTCTTCTTTGGCTTGCTGTTGGTTTCAATTGTGGCCTTTCTTTTTCTGGGCAACTTCCGCAACGCTTTGATTATGGTCTGCTCAATTCCGTTCGCCATGCTCTTTGGTCTCATTCTAATGGAGCGCAACGGCTTCCCAGGCGACCTAATCTCCTTTGGCGGCATGGCGATTGCGTTGGGTATGATCATTGACGCGACCATCATCATGGTTGAAAAACTGCAGACCGACATTGAAAAGAGTGATAGCAGGATTTCAACTCAGGAGTGTATCCGGCTGGCAGCTCAGGAGGTGGGGCGTCCGATTGTCTTCGCTATAGCGGTCATCATTATTGTGTTCCTGCCGGTCTTCACCCTGGGCGAGATTGAGGGCAAGATGTTTCGCCCGCTGGCCTTTGCCGTGACCACCACCATGGCAGGATCTTTGATCTATGCGCTCCTGATTGCGCCGGTCCTCTTCCAACTCACACAGCGCAAACGAGCCAAGCAGGTTCAAAAGAAGAGCGGCAAAGCACGCGCCGCAGTGCTAGCCGGCTATGAGCGTTTGCTCAAACGCACAATCGCCAACCCGGTGTTGACAATCACGATTCTTATAATGATGCTCGCTGGCGGCAGCTTCGGCTATCTGCGATTGGGGCGCGAATTTATTCCACGACTGCAGGAGGGTACGATCCAGTGCTATGCCTACATGGATCCAAACGTGGCGCTCGGTGAGATCAAGAAAGTCTGCGCCGACATCGCCAGCAAAGCCGCGCAAGTGCAGGAGGTGAAAAATGTCATAGCCGACATTGGTTACGGCGAGGTGGGGCCGCATATGCACCATACCAATTACGGCTGCATTGTAATCACACTCAAGCCGCGCTCAGAGTGGAAAAATGCCCGCTCCCAGGACGATATCGAAGCCTACATCAAAGCCCGGATAGGCGAGCTGCCGGGGGTTTCGATTGGATTTTCACAGCCGATTGCCCATGAGGTGGATGAGCTGATCGCCGGAGCAGGCGCGGATGTGGTGCTCAAGGTCTTTGGTGACGACATCCAGCGACTCACCGAGCTGACCATCGAGATCCAGGACGCTCTGGCACAGGTACCGGGCGTGCAGGATCTGCGTGTGGAACAGACAGGCGGACAAACCCAACTGCAGGTCATTCTCAATCCTAGCCGTCTGGCCCGCTATGGCCTCAACAAGCATGAGGTGCAAACATTCATTCAACAGAGCCTCACCGGCGAAGTGGCCGGCGACATCTTTGAAGGAGAAATGGCCTCCCGCATCCTGGTGCGGCTGAACAAACGCTACCAGGAAAACCGCGAGGAACTCGGCAATCTGCAGATCCCCACCCCGGCTGGTTCGCATGTGCCGCTCAGTACCCTGGCGGAACTCAAGAGTGTGACCGGGTTGCGCCAGATCAGCCGCGAGAACACCCAGCGCTACGTCTCAGTGCAATGCAACGTGCGCGGACGCGATGTGGGCACCTTCGTCAACGATGCGCAGGCGGCGGTAGAAAAAGCTGTGGCGCTGCCGCCAGGTTACCGACTGGCATGGGGCGGTCAGTTTGAACTGCAGCAGGCAGCCAACCGCAGGCTGGCGATCGTGATCCCCATTACCTTGGGGCTGGTACTGGTAATGCTCTATATGCTCTTCAGCTCGCTCAGGTTAGCCTTTTTGGTCATGCTGAACGTGCCGCTGGCGTTAACCGGCGGCATAGCCGCGCTGGCCATGTTTGGCGAGAACATCAGTATTCCCTCATCCATCGGGTTCATCGCGCTGTTCGGTATTGTTCTCACAGATGGAGTGGTTCTGATTGCACACTTTGAAAGCCTGCGACAGAGAGGTACGGAGCTGCACGAAGCTGTTATTTCCGGGTGTTGTTCAAAATTCCGTCCGGTCTGGATGACCACCGCCACCACCGCCCTTGGTCTGCTCCCGTTGATCGTAGCTGCTGGCACTGGTTCCGAAATCCAGCGTCCCCTGGCGGTTGTGGTGGTTTTTGGCTTGATAACCTCAACCGCTGTGACGTTATTCGTTATTCCATCCGCCTACCTCTGGATCGAGGCTAAGTGGAAGCGCGAAATAATTTCTTAATCCGGCTTGACAAGGCGCGAAGCAAGGAAGTCGCCCACTACTGTGCCAAAGCGTGGACGAAGAGCGAAGACGGGTGCGGGCGACTACGAGCGGCAGGCGAGCCATCAGGCGCGCGGTATAGTCAGCCGCATAGCGACTGACCTCCTTGCTCCGCACCTAGAAGGCACGTGCCCGCCGATTAGAATTACGATTAGGATGGAGCACATCCTTGCCTTAATCCCAATCCTCGTCTCTTTTGGCCTTCCCTGAACAACGCTAATTGACTGGGATTATGATTGAGATTAGCATAAGGGTCATTTATCTGAAATCTTTATGTTGACGATGTTTACACTATCGCATTGCCATTAGCCTGTCCTCAAAGCGTGCTCGGTAATTAAGCTTTGCTTCAGTAGCCTTCCGAAATAGTCCCGCTCATCAATTTTAAGCTCTCTGCATTGCAGCGCTTTTGTGACTCCCTCTGCCAGCAACCCATGAAAGAAGGATATCAATGTGTTGCAAATGCAAGCTGAATAACATAGTAATATTCATTCTAATGAAGTGGCTGAAGCATTTAGCGGCACGTGGTATTTGTTCGCCAACGGCACGCCAAGGAATTTCATTATCCTTGTGGGATAAAATCACAGGAATACCTATCAACACAGAGCTGGATTGTTTTGTAGCCAGGAACTCTCCGCGAACTCTGCATGGCACGCCGTAGCCTTGGCGTAGGAGGGTGGCTCTGCGAGAAAAACTTTTGAGTCAAGAAAATGGGGTGAAACACGTAATGTAACATAGCCTCAACCATTTATTATCTTGCAAGTCTCTGAATACGATGGCAGTGCTTGGTAATAAGAACTTTTAATCTGTCGCTAAATCCCGGATTAACCTGAGCTGATGAGAAAAAAACTTTCTCGATGTTGGAGATAATCTGTTCACTCATTTTATCAACCAGACCACACAGCATCTGCGGTCTGATGCCCATGCACTCTGCCTGTTTTATCCAGCAATTTTTGTTTATGTTATGAACGTTATATTCTCCTCCAATGCTCATAGCCAGCTTGGTGCTTACCCTTGGATAGTTAATTGTTGCAACTAAATCGTAGTGAGGAGCCAGGAGTGTTTTATTCTGGCTGTACAAAAATGCCAGATTTTTGCCGTGTGAATCACAATTACCAACAAGTACATTAAAAACCATCCAGTTTAAAAAACTTTTTGTGTCGGCAATTACATTGTCGCTGTATTTTCTTATGGCTTCCAGAGACCGATTCAAAGAAGGGCCGCCCTCCTGTTCATATTTCATTGTTCCCGGGATGCCCATAATCTGACAGCAATCTTCCTGATGAAGCCGCCGTAATCTATTCCCGTCATGATAACGGTCATATCTCAGTGATATCGTTGCCAACTGATTTACTCCGTAGGGGAATAGAGAGAGATCAATCACGTTGAGCCCAATAGTACGTGCTAAGTTAGTTACAAGAAACTCCACTTCCGCCAATCTTCGATATTGAGGATTTGAGAATTTCATTATATGTGAACTCGGAGCTTGTTTCAGAGGAAGGTACAGCACTCCTTTATCCAAATATACCGGCAGTTTGTACTGAGCACCGGCCAGCGACAATCGAACCTCAAGAGCGTGTTCATTAGATAACGCCAAAAGGCTTTCCGCTGTAATAAAATCCTGGATCTTTTCATAATCAAGGTCATTAAAAGTAGAGGGTTCACCAGGTGGTAAAATCCTCAATGCTCCTGCGCAATCTCCGCCAATTTGCTTCAACAACTCATAATCGTTATCAACGGAAATTCCAAGTTTTCTACATACGAACTCTCTGAGCCCCGCTTCAGGAAGCAGATTGGTGAAGAATGCGTGCCCTGTCTCTGTATGTGTATCAGCAGTCAGAGGTATCGATTTTGAAATAGGGAAATTTTCTGCATGTTCCAGCCATTCGGGAGCGTAAACAAAACTCATGCGCCTCCTATCATCTGGCAGCAAAACGCCCACTTTCCTGTCTTCATAATAAACTATAAGCGCATCATTCACTGTCTATACCTCAAAGTTATGTCACAGCCTATGCACTTAAGAACATGCAGTACTTTCCCAATTTCCGCAGTTGCTTTTCCATTTTCAAGTTCCGATAAAAAACGCCTGTTGACCCCGCTAAGATCAGAGAGTTCCTGTTGGGTCAATTTATTGGCCCTTCTGATAGCTCTGATATAATGACCTATCTCCTCTACTGTAGTCGGATGTAAGCTATGTTCTATCTTTTTCATCTCTTTTTGCTCCCGATCTGTAACAATACAACGTATTCACAGCTAAAGTCAATGGTATTTTCCCGTACGGTAACATTTAATTGCTTGTCCTAAGTTTCTTCCAGACAATCAGAAAATTAATGACGCAAGGCTTTCAAGGCTAATCTTAACTACATACACAACCTAGCGCAACTATTTAGAAAGTTAGACAAGCTCACTACAGACACGCAACGTAGTAGATGAAGGCAAGAAAATTAGGAGTAAGAAAATGTTACGTCGTTGTTTTTTTAGGTAAAAAATGTAGTGGCAAAAAAATGGTTGCCTGCCTGTGCGTAGCAGGCGATTCCGCGAAGCGGAATCGCATAATCCGGTCTGCCGAATTATGCTACTCCATCCTTAAATCTTCAACTCTAATAGTTTTAGGGGATTTGGGCAGGATGATCGATTTGCCTTTCTCAGCCCGTTTCGCATTTTTCTCAGCGAGTTTCAACTCTTTCATCATGGGGAATATTACGCGGAAGGTAAATATTGCCGGGCTCATACCCCACCATACGCGCTAAAAACGGAACCCTCTGATCAAAGACATAGCCTGCTTCACCCCAGAGTGAGGGCAGGGCCGAGATCACGAGCTCAATCTCGTCAAGGTAGTCACCGGCAGCAAGCAGCCCGAGTTCACAGAGCTCGTTTCGTACTTGGTTGAATGCTGCCTCGGCTTTGCTCAGCCGTATTTGTGTTAACTTCGCCATGTTTGTCAATCCTCATCCAACATTAGACTACACACATGGTAATTAGGCGGTGTTGTATTGTCAAGGTGGATTATCAATACAACTGGCTGTGCGACTTAATTTAGTTAGATATGTTCAAGGGGTCGGTTTGCGATAACGGCCACGATGCTGGTGGACGAGCCCCCCCGCATGACCCCAATCGTCCACCAACATCGTCGCACAGCATCGTCAACCGATGTCGCTGACAGAGCGACTACTACACTTGCGCTGCACTGCGGAATGCAAGGGTTGTCATTCAGTGTAGTAGCCGCTCTGCGAGCGGCGTTTTGCAGCAGGCTCGTGAAAGGCGCACCTTGAGGTGTAGTGTTGCTTCTCAGAAGCAATTAGCGGATGCCAGGTGGTTGTTTGCCAAAGGTACGCCGCTGGGTTTCATTATCTTTGTTTGGCTCAGAGAGCCAACCCTACACGTTTCCGCTGTGATGAAGTTTGTAAGTTACACGGCAGGCGCGAGACAAGGAAGTCGTTCGCTATGCGGGCGACTGCGAGCGGCAGGCGAGCCATCAGGCGCGCAGCATAGTCAGCCGCATAGCGACTGACCTCCTTCCGCGCCAGCTCCATTTGACAAGACGCGGAGCAGCAGTAGCGAGGGGTGGGTTATTAGTAGCCGATTTGAGAAAGTAATGGGTTAGAGGCTCCTTATCACAATCTTAATCATAATCCTAATCAAGCAGCGTTGTTCAGGGAAGGCCGACAGAGATAAAGATTGGGATTAGGATTAGGATTAAGATTAAGATTGAGATTGAGAGTGGTCCCCGACAACATGTTTTTAAGGAGCAACATGTTTGTCTTGCCCTTTGGTAAGGGCCTAATAGGCTGGATTGCAACGAGTTTAAATCTTCTCTCTTGTCACCCGCCTTCAAACCTCGTACTATACAGTGAATTTGGCATCCAGGCGTTAGGCTTTTAAGCAATAGGTGTTTAAGGTTATATGGAGATAGCCTAAACACCTAACAAACTACACGCCATAAGGGACGCTACTGGATTTAAAACCTTTTGAGAACCCAATAGATTCATGCACCGAACGCCATTAAACAGCATTATACCTCCATCGCCTCCATCACCGGAGCCGGAGGGCTCGGTCACCGGAACCGTGGAGTCGATCATTTTTCGTAACGACGAATCCGGCTATACGGTCTGCACCATCAAAACCCCGGCCAAGCGTGGCTTGCCTGAGGAGTTCCTGACCATTGTCGGCAGCTGCGCCGCCATCTGGGAGGGCGAGGAGCTGCGGGCCGAGGGCAGCTGGATCCGGCACCCCTCGCATGGCCGCCAGTTTCAGGCAGAGTCAATCACCTGCATTGCTCCGACATCCACGGAGGGCATCCGCCGCTACCTGGCAGGTGGTATGATCAAAGGCATTGGACCGCAATACGCCAAACGCATTGTTGAAAAATTTGGCGCAGACACCTTGCGGATCATTGATAAAGAGTCTGCCCGGCTGGAAGAGGTGAAAGGCATTGGGCGCGGACGGCGTGAGATGATCAAGGCCTCCTGGAATGAGCAGTACGGCATCCGCGAAATTATGATCTTCCTGCAATCAAACGGCATTGGAACTGCCAAGTCTTCCCGTATCTACCGCCAGTACGGGTGTGATGCGATCGCTATTGTCAAACGCAACCCCTACCGACTCTGTGAGGATGTCTGGGGCATTGGATTCAAAACAGCTGACAACATTGCCCTGAATGTCGGCATCCCGCATGACTCTGAGCTACGCGCCCGCGCAGGGCTGATCTACACGATCCAGAGCGAGGCTGATGATGGCGGCCACTGCTTCACCAACGACGCTGATCTGCTGCTGCATGCCCAGGAGCTGCTGGACATCTCAGTCGAAAAGCTGGCTGAGGCACTCAATGCTGAGATTGAAAGAGGCACACTGGTGCGTGAAGAGAATCGCATCTACCAGCGTGATATTTTCTATGCTGAGAAAAAAAGCGCTGAGAAAATCAATGAACTGCTGAACTGCCAGGCCTCCTTCCCTCCGATTGACAGCGATAAGGCGATCGCCTGGGCCGAGCGCAAGATTGGCATCACACTGGCGGCCACGCAGATACAGGCTCTGAAAAACGCGCTGAGAAAAAAGGTCTCGATTATCACCGGTGGTCCAGGCGTTGGCAAAACCACCATTATCCGCGCCTTGACCGATATCTTTAAAGCCCGTAAACTCACCATCCATCTGGCAGCTCCCACCGGACGCGCGGCCAAACGGATGACCGAGGCAACCCAAACTGACGCGCTGACCCTGCATCGTCTACTGAAGTACAACCCCAACAGCCACGCCTTTGATCACAATCGGGAAAACTTGATTACAGGCGACTGCTTCATCCTTGATGAGGCCTCGATGATTGATATCAAGCTGATCAACTACTTTCTGCAGGCACTGCCAGCGCACGCCACCTTGATTTTGGTGGGCGATATTGACCAGCTACCCAGTGTTGGACCTGGCAATGTGTTGCGCGATCTAATCAGCTCCGGTTCAATTCCCTACTGCCGGCTGGAAACCATCTACCGTCAGGACACCCGCGGCTTGATTGTCAAAAACGCCCACCAGATCAACTCTGGCAAGGATTTTCTACCGCAGCAAGCCGAGAGTGATTTTTACTTCATTGAAACCGCCGAGCCACCGACCATTATTGAGCGCGTAATCGAGATGATGACCAAGCGAATTCCTCAGAAATTCGGTTTTGATCCCATGACAGAGGTGCAGATTCTCTCCCCCATGCGCCGCAATTTGCTGGGAACCGAGAACCTCAATGATGTTATTCAAGCGGCACTCAACCCCTCAGGCCCCTCACTACAGCGCGGCTGCACCAACTACCGGCGTAACGACCGGGTGATGCAGATGCGCAACAACTATGACAAAGTGGTTTTCAACGGTGATATCGGTTTCATCAAGGAGGTGGATGAAAAGAATCAAAATCTGGTGGTGCTGTTTGACGGACGACCGGTCAGCTATGAAAAAAATGAGCTTGATGAGCTGGTGCTGGCCTATGCCACCTCCATCCACAAATCACAGGGCAGCGAGTATCCGGCGGTGGTGATCCTGCTGCACACCCAGCACTACAAACTGCTGCAGCGCAACCTGCTGTACACGGCGGTCACCCGCGGCAAGCAACTGGTGGTCGTGATCGGCTCATCGCGCGCAGTCAAAATCGCCATCAACGCTAATCAGGTGCGCGAGCGCCGCACCACCCTGAAGGAGCGGCTGAGGTAGTAAAAAGTGTTTAATGCACGGATCGCAGCGACTCTCCTCAGTGTCTCTGTGGTAAAAAATTTGGCTACGGTTTCGCTTCGCTCAATCGGCCACAGGCTTTTGTTCGCACTAGGCGCGCCCCTTGGGAGGGTATAATCACACTCACCTCACAAGGGTATCCGTAGTGGGCGGCAAAAGCGCTTTCCAATGCCGCGGCAACGGTCACGGCAAAGCGCGGGTCAACCAGCACCACGGCCGAGCCGCCAAACCCGCCGCCCGAGAGACGCGCGCCAAGTACGCCGGGTATTTTTCGCGCGGCGGCCACCACAAAATCCAGCTCCTCACATGAGTTTTTAAAGAGCACCCGTGAACTCTCATGCGAGTCAAACATCAGCGCCCCAAAGCCTGTCAGATCGCCGCGCTCCAGCAGCCGGGCACCCAGCAGCACGCGCTCGTTCTCGCCAATCGGGTGGGCGCCGCAATTGGCGATCTGCTCCGGCAAATCCCGCTTATAGATCACCCACTCGGTCATGGTGACATCACGCAGTGCCTGCACAGGGTGGTGCAAGACCTTGTCAAAGTGTTCGGCGCACTGCTCGCAAGCCGCGCGCAGCTTATTATACGCGCCATCGACCAGCGTATGCCGCGAGAGGGTGTTGCACATCAGGAAACAAACCTCCTCACCAATCTCAACGCACTCATACTCCAGTGTTCTGAAATCAGTCTTGACCAGCTTGCCGCTCTCCCCGGCCAGACTGGAGATCTGATCCAGCAAGCCGCAGTTGCAACCAGCATAGTCATGTTCCGCGCGCTGGCCGATCTTCGCCAGGGTCACAGGGTCAACTGCAATATCATAGAGTTCAGCGAAAGCCAGAGCAGCGCTCATCTCCAGCGCGGCAGAGCTGGACAACCCGCTGCCGAGCGGGACATTGCCGAAAAACAGGCCGTCAAAACCGCACTCCACGCTGCCATGTTGCGCCAGCCCGGCCAGCGTCCCTTTGACGTAGTTCTGCCAGGTATCGTCGTGTGAGGCTTCGATTGCATCCACGTCAAAGAAGACCTCGCGCATCAGATCACCAGCCACCAAGCGGCAAAGCTTGTCAGTCGCACGACGAACGGCGAAGAAGGTTCCGAAGTTGATGGCAGCGGAAAACACATAGCCCTCATTGTAATCCGTGTGGTTGCCCAGCACCTCGATGCGTCCGGGGGCATAGGCCACCACCTCTGGTTCAAAACCAAAATGCGCCTGGTACTTACTGGCCAACTCATTATAAACAGCTTGGTTTGTCATAATTCTACTCCTGTGTTAGCTGCTATTCTTTCAACTCCTGTCATGAAAAACAAGAAGCTCAGACAGCCGTCTTCATAAACTGTTGAGTGATAGAACTTACAATGGTGTTTAAAACAGACACCAACGCTCAACCTCCTGTAGTCAACCACACTTTACTCACTCCTCGTATTGCAATGCAAAGGGCTCAATCTTCCAAATCTCTTTAGCGTATTCGGCAATGGTTCGGTCAGAGGAGAACTTGCCGGCGCGGGCCACGTTCAACAACGCCATCTGATCCCAGGCCTGCGTATCGCGGTAGAGTTTGTCAATTTTGTCCTGCGTCTCAATATAATCCCTTAAGTCGGCCAGCAGCATGTAGTGGTCATTGTAATCAAGCAGTGATTTAATAATCGGTGTAAACAAACCGGGATTCAGCAGGGAAAACACATTGCGGCGGATCATATCAATTGCCATGCGGATCTCAGGATCATTATGGTAGTAGGACGTGGACAAGTAGCTGGGGCGTAATTTATCGACCTCATGCGCGCGCAGACCAAAGATGAAGATATTCTCTTCGCCCACCTCCTCACGCATCTCCACAGTGGCGCCGTCGAGCGTCCCGATGGTTAAGGCGCCATTGAGCATCAGCTTCATATTACCTGTGCCGGAGGCCTCTGTGCCTGCCAGGGAAATCTGCTCGCTGACATTGGCGGCCGGGATGATTTTTTCCGCCAGCGACACGCGGTAGTCCGGCATAAACACCAGCCTGAGTTTCATGCAGGTACGCGGATTGGAGTTGATCACCTCTGCCACACCGTGGATCAGCTCAATGATCAGTTTGGCCATTGTGTAGCCTGGCGCGGCCTTACCCGCGATAATAAAGGTGCGCGGCACAATGTCCAGGTCTGGATCTTCGATCAAACGGTTATAAAGCACAATCACATAAAGCACCAACAAGAGTTGGCGCTTGTATTCGTGCATGCGTTTCACCTGCACATCAAAGATGGAATCAACCAGCACTTCGATGCCAAGCGTATTTTGAATGTAGGCGGCCAGCGTGGTTTTATTGCTCTGTTTAATCGCTCTGAACTGGTGTAAAAACGCCGCATCGGTTGTGAACTCCTCCAGTTTTCGCAGCTCATCAAGCTGGGTGACCCACCCTGTGCCAATCTTCTGCGTGATCAAATCCGCCAGCCCTGGATTGGCTTTAAGCAGCCACCGGCGCGGGGTGATGCCATTGGTCTTATTCGAGAAATGACTTGGATAGATATCATAAAAATCTTTGAACAGCGTATTTTTGATGATCTCCGAGTGCAACGCGGCAACACCATTGACAGCACTGGAGCCGACAATCGCGAGGTTGGCCATACGCACTGAACGCTCACCGCTCTCGGCAATGATGCTCATGCTCGCTAGGCGATTGAGGTCACCGGGCCATTTTAAGGCGACGTTTTTCAGAAAGCGTCCGTTAATCTCATAAATGATCTGCATATGCCGCGGGAGCAGACTTTTCATCAGCGAAACGCTCCAGGTTTCCAGGGCCTCCGGCAGGATGGTGTGGTTGGTATACGCGGTGCAGGCCCGGGTAAGATTCCAAGCCGTGTCCCACTTAAGTCCCTCAATATCAACCAGCAGCCGTATCATCTCAGGGATGATCAAAGCTGGATGGGTTTCATTTAATTGAATGAAAACCTTCTCCGGCAACTTGGACCAATCCTTGCCGTTTTCTTCCACAAAGCGATCCAAGATGTCCTGCAGCGAGCAGGCTACAAAGAAATATTGTTGACGCAGGCGCAGCTCCTTGCCGGCCAGGACATTGTCGTTGGGATAGAGCACCTTGGTCAAATTCTCTGCCAGCACCTTATTCTCAACCGCGGCAACATAGGAGCCTTGATTAAAGTCATCCAGCTGAAACTCATCCACTGCCTTGGCTGACCACAGGCGCAGCGTGTTCACACAGTTGCTGTAACCAACAATGGGCAGATCATACGGGATTCCAATTACCTGATCGGTCTCCACCCAGTGCCACTCGGTGCGGGATGCGTCGGCAACATGTTCAATCCGCCCTCCGAAGTGTACCACCTGGGTGCGCTCAGGACGCTCAATCTCCCAGGGATACCCTAATTTCAGCCAATTATCCGGCTCCTCCACCTGCTTGCCGTCGACGATTCGCTGGCGGAAAATTCCATAATCATAGCGCAGGCCATACCCCATGCCTGGAATTCCCAAGGTTGACATTGAGTCAAGAAAACAAGCGGCCAGCCTTCCCAGACCACCGTTCCCCAGCGCGGCATCCACTTCAAAATCACGCAGTGAATGCCAGTCAATACCGTAGTCAGCCAGGGCCTGCTCACAAACCGGATCCATTTTCATGTTGATCACATTGTTACCCAGCAGCCGCCCGATCAAAAACTCCAGCGACAAGTAATAGGCCCGGCGCACCTTCTTCTCCCGAAACTGGGCCTGAGTCTGAACCCAGCGCTCCACAATGCGGTCGCGAACGCAATAGGCAAACGCCTGATACTCATCCCGGCGGGTTGCGTTATCCGCTGCTTTGGCCTGTGTGTACCGGAGATGCCATAAGAAATCGTATTTCAAGCCGTCCACGTTCATTTGAACCCGTTTTTCGTTCGCTAAGTTGTTTTTTTCCTGCACCTGCATTATCATTCTCCTCTTAAATTAATTCAAGCTTCTAATTATGACAGATTTCGGGCCAGCCGTCAGCACGATTCTGTTAAAATCAGTTTATTGGGCGAAACCATCTTCTTCTTGAACTGCTTTGCAACACAAATCCAAACCGCCACCCAGTGCGCGGTCAATCGAACCGACTGCCCC
>JAQUCE010000085.1 GCA_028686345.1 Kiritimatiellia bacterium | reverse complement strand
AAATCTTTCGCAAACATGATAGGATTTAAGAAAAGAGGTACTAAAAAACAACCTAGCGTACCCTCTGTGCCCCTCAGTGTCTCAGTGGCAAAAAATTGGTTGCGGCTATGCTGCGCTAGGTTCCTTGCGGTTTCAAAAATTAAAGTGCAATTGTTTTGCCCCCCCCTATGTCCAGTGAGCTGGATTTCATGATCTTTGTTTGGCTCACAGAGCCAAACCTACACGTTTCCACTGTGATGACGCTTGCAAGTTACGCGGCAGGCGCAAGTGCGCTACAGGCTACGGCAGGCAACCTTTGCGGCTTGATTCGCAATCATCCACCGCATAGCCCGGATATACTTAGCAATCATCCACCGCATAGCGGCGGATATACTGTGTTGCTTTGAGATATGTCCACCGCTATTGTAAACCGATCTCCAAAATCTAAACTCCGCGCTCCTGCGCGGAGCTAGCGACTTCCAAGCAGCCGCCAGACCCGCAGGAGCTCGGAGACCCCCCAGGCCTGCGCCCCGCAGCCGCGTGCGGCGTGCGGCGCATCGCCATCCATAATCTCAGGCAGGTGACCCACGCAGCCGCGGTTTAGAAACTCCACGGCTGAGCCCAGCAGACTCAAGCCGGTTACGCGCGCCTCATCCCCGTAAACCTTGTAGAGCGCCTCAGCATAGTGCGGAAAGGGCCAGCTCCAGGCCGTGCCATTGTGATAAGCAGGTTTGCGCTGCGTATCTTCATCACCGAGATAGTGACTCTGATAGGGATGATGCGGATCATTGAGCAGCACACCATCGCGGTAAACCGACATATCCGCCTCTACCCGTCGGTCAGCCAGCGAGCGGATCGCCCCCGGAACCAGCAACGCTTCACATGCGCGGATAACAGCGATCTCCAGCTCCCGGTCATTCAGCACGTTCAGGGTAACTGCCAGCAGCTGATTTGAGCGCAAGGCATCCTCCTGAGTGGCCTTGGAAGCGGGAACCCCGGCTTTCGCGCGCAGGCAGTCAACCAGCCACCCCTCACTGTGAATAAAATATTTTTTCAATGAGCGCGCGGCCTTATCGGCAATAATACTCCACTCAGGGTTGATGTGCTTTGCCACCAGCCGCAGAGCGGCAATCCACAGCGCCTGGATCTCCACCGGATAACCCTCGCGCGGCGTGGCAGCTGGATGATTGGTGTCCATCCAGGTGTAATGCGGCGGGCTGTAAATCAAGCCGCTGGTTTTATCCATCATAATTTTATTAGCTGTGCCGTGCGTGAGACTGCGAACGATCGACTCCAGTACCTCGCGCAGTGGGCGGCCGCCGCAATCAATACTGAGCACCGCCTCGGCTCCGAGAGCATCCATCAGGTCACCGGCAGCCACACAGAACCAGAGCGGCGCATCCGAGGTTGCGCGGTTGGCATCATCATTGCCGCGAATCATGTTGGGCAGGGTGCCCTGCCTCTCAAATCGGCCAAACTCTTTCAGGATGGCGAGCGACTCCGCGCTCCGCCCATCCGCAATCAGACCGCGCAGAACAATCAAAGTGTCACGCCCCCAATCTAAAAACCAGGGATAGCCGGCGATCACGGTCAAATGCGCGTCGCGGCGCACAACATAAATATCCATGGCCCTGGAGAGCAGTGCCGCGATTGGGTCGCTGCCAGCCACACTGCTCCGCGTTGTGGCGGGCGCAGAGGCCGGCTCCTCGCCCCAGGAGTCATGCCGTTGGGCAGTCACCTGCTTGGACTCCCCTGCCAGCAGCGTCAGCTCAAACCAGCCAGGGCTGAACAGGTCACCGTTGGGCTCCAGGCCGCGTTCCGCTTCAAGCGGGTGCGCGATCATATAGCTCCACTCAGGCTCATGGTGGAAGCGTCCGCCAGTTGCCTCCAGTGAGTAGCGTTCGCCATCGCCGGGGAGGAAGTCGAACCCACTCGGGGCAGGCTTGATGGCGCGCGGCCACGCCTCTTCCGCGCCAAGAAAGGCTTTGGTCTGCGTATGAAAACTGCGCCACTCAATATCAGGGCGCAGCACAATCGTGATCTCATCACCCGCAGCCAGGCCGTAACCGCCGTTATGGTGGCGCTTCAGCATCAACTCCACGCGGTTGACCCCGCGGGCCATCTCCAGCCGGAAGGTGAGTCCAACGCGTTTGCCCATACCGCAGGGAACCATAAAGCGCCACTCCGCAAAATGCCCGCCGGGGTCAGCCTCAAAGCTCGTCAGGCAGTCAACATTGATAGCCTGCGAGTAGCCGCGGTAACGCAGCCAACTGCGGCAGCGGCTCCAGAAAACCATGCGGTCAACCGGTACACGCGGATGGTTATTGGTGATCAGCATGCCGTCGTATTGGCTGTTCAGAGTACCCCAGGCGGCACGCACCTGCGCCATGGCGCCAGCTCCGTTGGCGAGCACAGCGTAAAGCGAGCGCTCTGAGCGCACCTGATTGCCGGTGTAAACTGTGTTGATCCGTATTTGCTGTGCAGGCGGAAGGATCAGCAGCGTTGAGGTGTCGGTTTGCGTGCCACTCTCTTTAAAAACAATGGTGGTCAGCTGACGCTGCTCCGCGCGTGAGCCATCCAGTGATTCATTGTAGGGGTTTACCGGGATAAAGGCCCCCCAACTGCCATCTGCAAAGGGCAGCGAGCGCTCAGAGATGTGTGTAACCTCGCCGGCGCGCAGGGTCAGATCAAAGGGGTGGGGGGCGCGAACCAGTAGATGATCGCCATCACAGATCATCACCTCTCTTCTGATATCATGCGGCCATTGCCAGCATACCTGATGTGGCAGCCCCCCCTCCTTCACAGCGCAGAAGCACTCCGGCGACTCAACCATCCGCAAACCCAATTGGTCGGGGTCATCCTCGAAGTGCAGCTCCGATGTCGAAACTCCGGTGTGGCGGATTTTGACGGCAACTGCCACCCGCATCGCCATCGCGTTACGCCGGCGCAGGGTCACAGCGGGCGGCTCCCGTAATCCGGCAGCACTCTTGTCCAACAGCTCCAGATCGGCTTTCTTGGCTGTCAAGGCCAGCACGGCGCCGGGCTCAAGGGCCACCTCAGGGATATTATGCAGATCAATCTCCGCTCTGCTGATCAGATCCCAGGCGTGTGTTTTATTCAGATAGCCGCCAGCCCACTGCAGTCGGTGCTGGCTTGTGCAATCCAGGTTGACCAGGATCAGCACCCCGTCACCATTGCCTTTGACTGAGCGCCAAACCGCGAAAAACGGGCCGCTGTTGCATGCGACGATGCGCAGGGCGGTATTGTGTCCAAACGCGGGATGGGTATCCAATATTCGATTCAGACGGGCGATGTGCGCCACCTGGTTGCTCTCAGAGCCCCAGTTCAAAGCCGAGGCGCCATGCACATCAACCTTCTCGGTGGCATACCACTCTACGCCGTTGGCAATCCCGAATGCACCCTGATGCGAGAGCATTGCGGAGAGCGCGGTGCGGTTGCGGGCATAGAGTTCACCGCCCACCCCGGCCAGGCGCGCGTTGTCATGGGTTTCGGCAAAGTGCACCAGCGGGCCGCAGCGCTCGGCCAGTTCAATGGCGCGTGGCAGATACCACTCCATTGCGCCGCGATCCATGGTCTGAAAGAGCTCAGAGTAGGCCCAGTTCATATGCGAGAGAGAGAGCAGCGCTTCGGTGACCTCCATCTTGCCGCCCAGCCCCTCCAGTAAAAAAATGGTGTCAGGGTACTCTTCGCGCACTCTGGCGATAATAAAGCTCCATGTTTCAACTGCAATCATGTAGCCCGCATCACACCGGAAGCCATCCACCCCCTGACGACACCAGAAGAGAAAGACCTCCGCCATATAGGCGCAGAGCTGAGGATCCTTGTAGTCCAGCTCAATCAAATCAGCCCAGACAACCCCCCAGGCACCGGGTGACACAAATTCGCCGGCACGCGTCCGGTCATACCACTCAGGGTGATGAATCTGCATGGTGGCTGCCCAGCCTGTGTGGTTGGCCGGCAGATCCATGTAGAGGTAGCCTCCGCGGCTGTGAACCGCGGTAATCAGCTCACGGAACTGATCCAGGGGTGTAGCTGTTTTGTCAAACTCAGCCAGTGCTGGATCAACTGAAAAGAAATCAAGTGCGGCAAAGGCGGAACCAAAACGGCCCATGCGCGCATAGGTGGTTGGCACAGGGTGCACTGGCAGCAACTGCAAGATTCGAAAGCGTTCGGCCCCCATGATTGCATCCAGTTGCCGAATCAGATCGCGGAATTTACCGGAGGGAGGGATCACCGTGTAGCCGCGCCTGTCAAGATCATCAATTGATCCGCGCACCTCCGCATTATCAGGGTTATGGGTCAGCGCCGCGCCGAACTGGCGGACAAAAGCGGAGTACATGGAGTTGGCGCAGCAGGTGTGGGCAGGCTCCACCTTGATGGTCATGTTCCCGCCTTCAGGCCACTGCGGAATAGAGGAGCCCTCAGCAAAGAAACAGGCTTTACCTGAGAAGATACCGACCTCCAGCAGCGGCGCGCAGAGGTGAAACTCGCCCGGAGCCCTTTCAACCATTGGGACATCGTGCCAATCGCGGGCCAGCACCGGGTCACCTGATTGAGTGCAGGCAATGATCTCCGCGCGCTTAACCCGCGCCCGCCCGAGATTACAGCGAAAAACCGCGCGTCCCTTGACCGCTTGCTCGGTTTTGAGGATCACATGAAAAGTGTCGCCCACCCATTTAAGATGGAATGTCTCTGGTCCTGGTATTTGTTGCATATCAAGTAAATATGCCGTATTCGCAGCCTAAAGACAACCAAAAACTGACACCAAAAACTGAAGCAGCCAATTTTTTGGCGCATCCGCGAATCGGTGCGTATTGCCGGACAACCTTCAAAAGCATTGTTGTCCACCGCATAGCGGAGGACATACTTATTGCCGTCCACCGCATAGCGGAGGACATACTTATGTCGCAATAAAGTAAATCCGCCGTTGTACGGTGGATTTTCACCTCTGTTTGCCCTTTTCGCCTTGATCCGAACTCTTTTATCACTTAGTATAACCCATGTTATCTGTTCGTGATACTTCTATGCGATTGCCTGGGCAGGCAGGATAGCCCATCTCATACCCCTCCACTGCGCCCCGCGAACGACCTTGCGGCGCAAGCGTAAACTTTGTCGGAGTGGAATGAACGCGCTACGCTGTTTTTGAGGTAAAAAATCTTAGAGGTTAAAAACGGGTGTCCGCCGCTATGCGGTGGATGATTGCAAAGTATATCCGCCGCTATGCGGTGGATGATTGCAAAGTATATCCGCCGCTATGCGGTGGATGATTGCAAAGTATATCCGCCGCTATGCGGTGGATGTTTACGAAACAAGCCGTAATACTAACCATAATAAGGGGAGCGATGATGCAGGCAGTAAAAGTCAAAATTTGTTCGGTTACGACAGCGCTTATCTGTGTACTCTCGGCAGCGCAAGCTGCGGTAGAGGTCACAATCACAAAATCAGGCGCTGAACTGGGTAATCGGCACATGGCGCGAATTATAAAAACCGAGACAGGGCGCCTCACCACTGCAATGATTGTCAACCGACAAGCTGGAACCAAGGCTGTTCCAACGCAGTGCGATGAGTTCAGGCTGCGGCTATCCAAGGGAACCGACAAGCCGGATACGGATCTCTGGTTGACAACCGCGGACTTTGAGGTTACCGACCTGAAGGAGTATGCCCCAACAGGGGCAGCTGGCTGCAAAGGAATCGCCGCAACGCTTTTTAACAGAGTGCATAAAATCTCTGTGACTCTCTGTTATGAGCTGTGCCCAAATGATTTTTATATGCACAAGTTTTTAAAAATCACAGCCGCAAATGCCGTGACACTTGAGCGCGTTGATGTTGACGCAATGTGCTTTAAAGATGCTGATCAACCCTACCAGCTCAAGTGCATTTACGCGCGCGGCAAGTGGAGCCCCGGACTGGGCCAGCCGCTCTACACAACTGAAAGCGGCACCTTCTGGGGTATCGAGTTTCCCGCGGCTTTTAACTATGTGACTGGCAACCGCCTCACCTGTGGTTACCTCTGGGGGAGATCTCTGGAGCCGAATCAAACATACACCACCTACAAAGCCGTGACCGGTGTTGCGGATGATCCGGCCTTTAATCAGGATGCCTTCTTTGCGTATATCAACCGCATCCGAGCTCGCCCGCTGAGGCTGCAAGTGCAGTACAACAGCTGGTTTGATTTCGGAACCGGAGTCAGCCGCGAGAATTTCTCGCAAACTGTCGGCTACATCCACAACAAGCTGGTCAAAGAGCGCGGCTGCCTGCCGCTGAAAGCTTATGTGATTGATGATGGATGGCAGGATACCGGTAAAGATACTAGCTGGACTGACAAGACCTGGAAGGTCAACTCAAAATTCGACAGCGATTTCGCCTCCAGCTTCAAGGCTGTTGCCGCTGCTGATTCAACTCTCGGTTTATGGATGAGCCCTGGCTGCAACTTCGGTGCGCGGGCCATGGTGCCGCGTTACAAAGAAGCGGGTTTTGAGGCACTCGACAACTATATGTCACTGGCCGGCCCAAAGTACATGGGACTGCTGGAAGATCGCATGGTTGAACTGACAAAATCCGGTGTTGCATACTTCAAATTAGACGGCCTTTTCGGACACCTTAACACCCGCGACTTTGACCTGCATGGCGGAGCCTACGCTCTGCCGGAGATGCCGCAACTTGGACTGGATGGCATCGGCACCTCTGACCCGAAACTCAACGACGCCAAATACGATGAGCTCAAAACCTACTATCTGGTGGCCGGCACTGAGCGGCTGATAAAAATTTTTACCGCCATGGCTGAGGCCAATCCGGATGTTTACATTGTGATCTCCAATGGCGCCTACCTCAGCCCCTGGTGGCTGATGCACTGCGACAGCAGCTGGATGATCATGGCCGGTGATGCAGCAGGCGGTGCCGACCGCGCCGGAGAGCTGGTCTATCGCGACGGCGTTTATTACGAGATTGTGACCACTGAAAAAACCCAATTCCCGATCTGCGCCCTGTTCAACCATGAACCGAAAAAAACTGCGACCGGCGAGTCAAAAGAGACCTTCCGTGACTACCTCTACATGAATCTCTCACGCGGTACCGGTTTTATTGAACTCTACCTGAAGAGCGCCGTGCTGCAGGAGCACGACTGGGATGTTCTGGCAGAGGGCATCCAGTGGGCGCAGGAGATCTTCCCGACCTTTACCCGCGCACGCATGCACGGTGGAGATCCCCGCCGGAAAGAGGTTTACGGCTACACCGCCTGGAATAAAGATCAAGGGTATATCTCCATCCACAACCCGTCATCCGAGAAAAAAAGCTATCGCTTTAAACTCGACCGCAGCTTCGGATTGATACCGGACAGCGGGCGGTTTTATCTCTCCTCGCCAATAGCGCAGAGCCTGAAAGCTCTAAAAAAACGATATGCCTATGGCGACACCATGTTGATCCAGCTTGAGCCAGGCGAAATTCGCGCACTCAATTTTGATAAAACAGAGCGCGACTGGAGCAAGCTCAAAACCTTGCAGAGCCGCACCCCCTACACGCCGCCGCCACCGCCCCCGCCACCCAAGCCGATTGAAAAAGGCCACCCTGTCTTAGGTTTCTGGGACTATACGCACGCCGGCGCTGAATACAGCCGTGAATTCAAAGCCAATGGGGAGTGCATCCTGCGGCAAGGCAAAAACCAGAGCTGGACAAAAAAATTCACAGTCAAAGGAAACGAGCGTGCAGAGGTTGAAAACCTCATCCACATCATTCAACCTGATGGCACAATGATGATTGAAGACAAGTACCGTGCAACTAAGCGGAAATAAAGCTGGTGGACAGTTTACAGTTTACAGTTTACAGTTTACAGTTCACAGTTTACAGTTTACAGTTTACAGTTTACAGTTTACAGTTCACAGTTTACAGTTTACAGAGGACAGAGGAGACGTTGCAGGCTGAGTTGCCGACCGTGAGTTACAGGGTGAAAGGCGCGCCCTTGAAAATCGTCCACCAGCATCGTAGCCGCTATCGTCAACCGGCGGCGTAGCCGAGCTCCAGTAGGTCCGGTTTCCAACCGGACATGTCCGATTGGAAATCGGACCTACGTTGCTCCCGTACAAAAGACGCGACCTCTTTAACTCGCGCATTCGCACGCTCGCGCCTGCCGTGTGACATGCAAACTTCACTCAAGTTGAAAGTGTAGTGTTGGCGGCCCTTGTCCGGCATAGTTCCGCAATGCCACGGCGTAGCCCCGCTTGCGGGCGAAGCCGGGTTGCGGGACGACGACGGATGAGCCAAACAAAAATCATGAAACCCCATGGCGTGCCTTTGACAAACAAACACCCGGTCTCCGCAATTGCTTCATAGAAGCAACCCTACAACCCGGGGCGCGCCCTTCATGAGCCTGCTGCAGTATGCCGCTCGTAGAGCGGCGGCGGCACGTGCGACAACTTTTGCAAAGATCTACAAAACTCTGTTCTCTGTGACAAAATTTGGAGGGGTAGAAAAAAAGAGGGGTAGAAAAATGGGGTAGCGTGATAGTTTTTTGCCCGCGAATCTCCGCGACTTGTCACGGCGTAAAAGCAAAGCTCGAAGCCGGAAGCGGAATCATATAATTCGGCGCAGCCGAACTATTCTTAGTTGCTGTTATCTCAACTCCTGCCGCAAAACAAGAAGTTCAGATCGCTTTCTTTATAAGTTGCTAAAGCAGCTAGTCGCCGCCTGTCTGCGTGCTACGCACAGGCAGGCAGGCAACCAGTTTTTGACAGGATAACAGGATTACCAGGATTAACTTTCAAATAACTCTATTTAGCGCACAAAAATCATGGTGCCGAATGGCAAGAGAATCACCTCGCCGTCCGGGAGCTGCGCCGCGGTCTGTCCGCTGGGCGATGTGATCTTCGCGAGCTGGGTTTCACTCAAAGTGGCCGACTCACCGATAAATAGATGGCTGGCGCCGCGCTTCCAGTTGCGCAGTTGCAATGTGCCCTCCCATATCTGGCTGGCGCTATCCGCAAAGGTCAGCGTGCAACCCGCTCCAAAATCAAGTGTCGCATTGGCATCCACGTCAAGCGGGCCCATGCTCTGGTCAAACCCGGCCGGGTCAAAGGTGCCGCCCGAGAGGCGCAGCTTGCTTGTATTGGCAATGCGCTCGGCAGCGGCCAGACGGAGCGTGCCCTCGGCCACGTCGGTCACGCCGGTGTAGGTGTTGACCGCGACGAATATTGTCGTGCCTGAGCCACCCTTGCGAACATTGCCCGGACCAGAGATACCGCCGGTGATGAAGAGCGCGTTGGTGCCAGCTGTTACGGAGATCAGCTGTAGCGTGTTGCTGACCGTGACTGCTCCGCTCAGGGTGACATTGACGTTGGAGAGGCTGCCGAACGCGGAAACTCCTTTCGTGGTCCACGTGCTGAGCCCGCGGCTAAAGGTGAAGGCGCTGTTGACAGGGCCGTCGAAAAGTATGGTCGGAGTGTCGTCAGGCTGCGTCCCGGTGTCGCCGATCACCACATCTGCGGTACAGTTACCGAAAACACTGTTGCCGCCCTTTGGAACATTGGCGCTAACGAGCACCCGTCCGGCACGGACAATCGTGGTTTCACGGTATCTTGATGCATTCCCTAATAATTTCAGAGTGCCCGCGCCCTCCTTGCGGATACGCGAAATTGCCGGGGCTGCTGTGTCTGGATAGATACCGAAGCTGTTCAAGACCAGCAGGTCTATGTCAGAGGCCCCGTCATTCACATCAATGATCTTGGTGTTCCACTGTCCTGGCGTGGTGGGCCCCTGCAGTGATCCAATGTGCGTGGTGGCCATCAAATTAGTGCCGATGTAACGCACGGTTTGCTCGTCATTATTGGCAGAGCGGCTCAAGGCTGCGCCGACACCCATGTAGACACCGTCACCCAGCGTCACGGCCGGACCTTGGGATGAGGGACGGATAGTGTTCAATTGGGCAGCGTCGCCGCTGACGTTCAGGTAGGTGCCTTCGTTAATGACAAAGCCCGCGACCATACCAATATATGCGTCGCCGCCAGGGATATCGTCCTTGCCGAAGACCAGCGTGCCGGGCCCGTTTTTCACGATCAGCGTATTGTCGTTGCGTCCGGCGCAAAAACCGATCCGTTTGAAGGTCAGGGAGGCAGCCGGATTAGCCACATCGAAAATGGCGGTCTTTCCTGTGCCGTAGGTAAAGCTGCGATCTGTGGCGACCGACGGCCCGGTATAGCGCAATGTGCCGCCATCGAAAACAATGTTTGCTGCATCACGAGAGGCCGCGCCGAGCGAGGAGGGCTCTCCCCCATTGGCTATAACGTTAGCTTCCAGCACGCCGTCAGCGATAATCGTGACACCGGTGTAGGTGTTGGCGCCGGTCAGGGCAAGGGTCCCGGCACCCAGTTTCTGAAGGATCAAAGGCGTGCCTTCAATCACGTCACCCAGCGCATCTGGAATCTCATAACGCCCACCTGGGGCATTGACGACTGCCAGGCCGAATCGCGAGCCGGGCTTGAATCCGGTTGTACCGGAGCCAAGTGCGGCGATGGCCACGACATCACTGGCTTCGAACTCGCCCGGACCACCGAGTTGCAAAGCTAGGGTTGCGCCGCTGGCCACCTTGAACAGCTCTGCCGTCAGCGGTGCGCCATTGTACAGAGAGGCCTTCTGACCGACCTGCAGGATGCCGGCATTGACAATGGTAAGGCCCGTGTAGTCATTCGCCCCTGACAGCGTAAGAATACCCGAGCCGGCTTTGGTCAGGCCGCCTGGCCCGGTAATCGGCGTGGCCAGCTTGACCTCTGCCGGTGCAATGACCTCGACGCTCCCGTTGGCTGCGCCCAGTGTAACACCGCGCGTTGCATCATCCAGAGTCCAGGTAGCGGACGAAAGCAACGTGCTGCCGTTGAGTGTCAGTGCGTCAGCGCTAAAAGTCGCGGGCACTGCGCCCAGGGAGCGCTCATCAGAGAGGCTCAGCTTGCCTCCGTTGACAATGATGCGCCCGCTCTGCGTGTTATTGATGCCAGTCAGAGCGAGTGTGCCGGTGTTGGTCTTCACCAGCGTTAGTTTACCCATGAGACGTCCGTCGTAGGTGGTATTGGCACTCTGGTTGACGGTCAGGGTAGCAGGTGACGGGCTGGTGACAATGCGGCTGCCGGCATTCGTGAGATATCCGCTGTAGAGCTGCCCAACGGTCTGGTCGTAACCGTTCAGGTTGAAGGTTCCGGAGAGGGAGTACGAGACACCCAGTTTGAGTTTGGATTCAGGCGGCAGAGCGTTCGCCACATCGGTGCGGACTTCGCCGCCTGCAACCTCCAACTCACCCCAGAGATTGTTGCTGACAGCCAATATTTTAAGGCTGCCGGCATGGGCGTGGACTGTCGCAGAGGAGGTGAACACCATCGGCTGACTTGAGATCGTAATGTCTCCTGAATTCGCGGCTAGAACAATGCCATTACCGGTGATGCCTCCTTTAATCAAGATAGGGCTGCTGTTAAAGGTGGAAATGCGTGAATTGCCGATCGGGGTCGAGATCGGGCCGCTCCAGACATTGTCGCCGCCCATACTGCGAAGTACGCCACTGTAACTAGTGCTGACATCGCCTCGCATGACCAGCGGCTCGCCGACATCAATGCCGCCGCGAACCTCGATCCAGCCACCATCTTCGATGACCGTGTTCGCGTTGGTGCTGCCAAGCGCGTGTGCGTGGTTCACAAAGATTCGCCCATTGGGTGTGAGCGTAGTGACACCCTCGTAGGTGTTTGAGCCGGAGAGGGTCAAAGCCTTGCCGCCGGTTGCCGTGAGCCCGCCCGGCCCGCTGAGTGTGCCGCTGAGTGTCAGCGTCCCATTGGAGGCGTTAAAGGTGCGTATGTTGGAAAGAAGCATCGCAAGATCGATCCTCTGCGCGTCGGCATCGTTGTTCACCACATCGCCGTCCAACGTGATGGCATTACCGCCGAGTACAAACGCGCCCGCGCCACTGTTAAAGGTAATGCCTGCAAAAGAAGTTCCTTCTAACAGATCGTTAGAGTTCACAAGACCTGCCGTGCCACCGAAAAAGAGCGCATCCCCTGGGAGCAGCGCAAAGCCGCCCCAGTTATCCGCCAAACTCCACTGCACATCACTCCCAGCACCATCCCAGGTACGCTCCGCCGTGTATCCCACGGGTGCCAAAAGGATCATGCCCATTACCATTATCACGCTTGTTTTCATGCTTTTACTCTCCTGTTTTTCTTTTTTCAACAAAACTCACAACCAAGGGCCGGAACACTCTCATACCCAAACTATTCGTCCGGTTTCAAGCGGTTTCACACGTTTATTTCCCCTAATCCCCTGCTGCTCGGAAATCTTTTCGATTGAACTCAAACTACCGCAGCAGCATAAGCGTTCCCTGTGGCAGCAGGATCACCTCGCCGTCCGGAAGCTGCGCCGCGGTCTGTCCGCTGGGCGATGTGATCTTCGCGAGCTGGGTTTCACTCAAAGTGGCCGACTCACCGATAAATAGATGGCTGACGCCGCGCTTCCAGTTGCGCAGTTGCAATGTGCCCTCCCATATCTGGCTGGCGCTATCCGCAAAGGTCAGCGTGCAACCCGCTCCAAAATCAAGTGTCGCATTGGCATCCACGTCAAGCGGGCCCATGCTCTGGTCAAACCCGGCCGGGTCAAAGGTGCCGCCCGAGAGGCGCAGCTTGCTTGTATTGGCAATGCGCTCGGCAGCGGCCAGACGGAGCGTGCCCTCGGCCACGTCGGTCACGCCGGTGTAGGTGTTGGCCGCAGTCAGCACGACCACGCCGGGGCCGCTCTTGGTCAATCCGCCAGCGCCACTGGCCACACCGCTGACTGTCAACGCATTCGCCCCCTAAGAGGCCGAGAAGAGGCGCAGCCTGCTGTTGAGTGTCAGCGCTCCGCTGAAAGTGGCGTTAATGTTCGATATGCTGCCGAGGGTTGGGCTCCCAAGGCAGGGGCCGACGCTGACACCGCGCGCAAACGTGCGGCTGGCACTCCCCTCGAAAACAAAGGTCGGCGCGTCGCCCGGCTGTGTACCCGCGTCGCCGATCACCACATCTGCGGTACAGTTGCCAAGCACACTGTTGCCGCCCTTGGGTACATTAGATGCAACGAGCAGCCGTCCGTTGCGGATGATGGTTGTGCCTCGGAAGGTGTTTGAGCCGTGTTTGAGCCTCAGGGTACCCGCGCCGCTCTTGCGCACATGACTGTTGGCAATGCTGGTGTAAATGCCTATTGGGCTCGAAATCTCGAGGTCAACCTCATCCGCGCCGTCATTAACATCAAAGATATGCGTATTGTACAGCCGAGTGCCTACCGAGTTAGTCGTTGGTCCACACAGCAGCCACATCCCGGCTGTGATACGTGCGCAGCTCTGTGTGCCGACATACTGGACCATCATTTCATCGCCGTTGTTATAGTTCTCCATCGGAGTGTTGAACCCCAGCTCAACTCCATCACCCAGTACGAGTGCCGGCCCCTGGCTGGCCAGGGAGCGCAGGTTATGCTGATGCACGCTGCCGGGTTCTGTCAGGAATCTCCCTTCCATCAGTACGAAGCTGTAGGGCGGGGGCCGTGACCGCGCCGCCCGAACGACAGTGAGATGCAATGCGAGCCGTAAGCTGCCAGGTGGAGCTTCACAAGCGAGCCCCCCGCGGTCACGGCCCGCGGCTACAGTGCTGCGCAAGCTGTAAGGTGTGCGACAGCCGGGTGATTGACAACGTGGGAGGGGCATCTTGCCCCTCGGCAGCCTTAGAGGGGCTGGAAGCCCCTCCCACTCTTGATAAAAAACGCGCGGCTGCGCGGCGAACAAACGATGGAGATTAGACGGTCAGCTGCATCGGAGTCGGGGTCGGAATCGGAATCGGTATCGAGCCTATGCTCTTTTCGATACCGATTCCGACCCCGACCCCGAGTTAAAGACACGAGACTACGGCCAAGTGATTAAGGTATAGGCGGGCTACAGGCCGACAAGACCAACATGAAGCGCATTATTTTCACCCTCTCCAGTCCGGAGAGGGTGGGCGAGGGACCCGGGCTCTGCCCGCATTATAAACCAAGATAGCATGAGGTACAACACGAGCAAAAAAACAAAGGCAAGCTGTTCGCAGCCACTGAAAGAGTACAAGCAAGGAACAGCATTCAACGGAGTCATCGGACGGACCTTCGATGTTTCCAGTCCTGCCTGGCCAGAGCCGTTGCGTGCCAAGGAGGGAGTGCCGAACGTTCTGGTCATTGTTCAGGACGACACCGGTTTTGGCCAGATGGGTTGCTATGGCAGTCCGATCAAGACGCCTAACATCGACGCGCTGGCAAAGAAAGGGCTGCTGTTCAGCAACATGCACACAACAGCGCTCTGCTCGCCGACGCGCTCCTGCATTATGACCGGGCGCAACCATCACTCCAATGCCATGTCGTGCATCACCGAGGGCTCGACCGGCTATCCAGGTGGAAACGGCAATATCCCGTTCGAGAACGGCATGCTCTCCGAGATGTTGCTGCAGCGGGGCTACAACACCTTTGCCATTGGCAAGTGGCACTTGACACCATCAGACCAGATCTCCGCTGCCGGTCCTTATGATCGCTGGCCGCTTGGACGCGGATTTGAGCGCTACTATGGATTCCTCGGCGGCGATACGCATCAGTACTACCCGGAGCTGGTGTATGATAACCACAGTGTGGAGCCCGAAAAGACGCCCGAAGAGGGGTATCACCTGACAGAGGACTTGACAGATAAGGCGATCAGCTTTATCGCTGATGCCAAGCAGGTGGCACCGAACAAGCCCTTCTTCATGTACTTCTGCCCTGGTGCCGGCCACGCGCCGCACCATGTGCCCAAGGAGTGGGCTGATAAGTATAAGGGCCAGTTTGACGGCGGCTGGGATGTGTACCGCGAGGAGACGTTCAAGCGCCAGAAAGAAATGGGCGTAATCCCGCAGGATGCTGAGCTGTCGCGCCACGACCCGGATGTGCAGGACTGGAGCAAACTCTCTGCCGACGAGCGGAAGCTCTACGCCCGCATGATGGAGGTGTTCGCAGGATTCCTGACTCACACGGACTATCACTACGGCCGTCTCTTCGAGTTTCTGAAAACCATCGGTGAGTGGGAGAATACGATCGTCATGTTCATCTCCGATAATGGCGCCAGCTCTGAGGGCGGCCCGACCGGATCGGTGAACGAAAACAAGTTTTTCAATAACGTGAAAGACGATCTGCAGCAGAACCTGGCTATGATCGACGAGTTGGGTGGTCCGTCAACTTTTAACCACTATGCATGGGGTTGGACATTTGCAGGCAACACGCCGTTCCGTCGCTGGAAGCGCGAGACCTATCGCGGTGGCATTAGCGATCCGTTTATTGTCCACTGGCCCGCTGGTATCAAGACCAAGGGCAAGGTGCGCACGCAGTATGCGCACGCTATCGACATTGTCCCGACAGTGCTGGATATCCTCGGAATCGAGCCGCCGACAAGCGTCAAGGGTGTCACACAGTCGCCGATCGAGGGGCTGAGCTTTGCCCATACGCTCAACGATGCCAAGGCACCCAGCAACCGTATAACGCAGTACTTCGAGATGATGGGCCACCGCTCCATCTATCACGACGGCTGGCGCGCGGTGTGCCCGTGGCCCGGCCCATCGTTCAAGGAAGCAGGAGCGTTCTTTGGCGCACCGATCGACAAGGACAAGCTGACCGAACTAGATGCCACAGGATGGGAGCTGTACCACATTGAGAAAGACTGGGCAGAGAACCACAACCTGGCAGCCAAGAATCGCACCAAGCTGATCGAGATGATCGCTACATGGTATGTCGAGGCAGGCAAGTACAATGTGTTGCCTGTGGACTCGCGCGGCGTGGCGCGTTTCGCAGACCCGCGTCCGCAGATCGCGATCGCCCGCAATAGCTGCACATACTACCCAGGCACGCAGGCGGTGCCGATCAACGCCTGCCCTGTTGTTCTGAACCGTCCGCATAGCATCACATCCGATGTTGAGATCTCCAAAAAGGGCGCGGAAGGCGCACTGTTCTCGGCCGGCGATGTTCAGGGCGGCTTCTGTCTCTATATGCAGGGTGGCAAACTTCACTATGTCTACAACTATGTTGGAACCCAATTCTTCCATGTTGAGTCGGATATTGCTGTTCCGGCGGGACGGCACAAGTTGCGGTTTGAGTTCGAGGTGACAGGCAAACCTGACATCAAAAACGGTAAGGGCGCACCGGGTCGCGGGCAGCTCTACATTGACGGAAAGCTGGTTGGGCAGGTGAAGATTCCGCTGACCATGCCACTATCGCTCGGTTTGGGCGGTGGGTTTATGTGCGGTGCTGACTCTGGTTCGCCGGTCTGGGACAAGTACAAGCCTCCGTTCAAATTCACTGGCAAGATCTACACCGTCACTGTGGATGTGAGCGGCGAGCTGATCAAGGACGACGCGATGGCCATGAAAGCCATCATGATGCGCCAATAGACAGGAGACTGGACCACTAGCATCCCAATCAGGTGCTAGTGGGGCATCTAGAAATCGGATGGACAACCCAAATGATAATTTTACTCAAACATGCGTAACTAAAAGGAGAATACAATGAGTGCAGAAGAGAGAAAAAACCGCACGCATTTGCCGATGCGGAACACCTCACCGAAGTCCCAGTTCCTGGCGTACGACGCAAAGGACCCGGACAGCAAGACACCGCCGATTGTTCAGCTTCGTCCGCCCAAGGGTGCGCCGAACGTGTTGCTCATAATGCTTGATGATGCGGGTTTTGGCTCATCCAGTGCCTTTGGCGGGCCGTGTCAGACCCCGACAGCCGAGATGCTGGCGACCGGCGGATTGAAGTTCAACCGCTTCCACACCACTGCGCTCTGCTCGCCGACCCGTCAGGCGCTGCTCACCGGGCGCAACCATCATGCCGCGGGCATGGGTGGCATCACCGAAATCGCCACTGGCGCCCCGGGCTACTGCTCGGTGCGGCCCAACAACATGTCGCCGCTGGCCAAGACGCTCAAGCTCAACGGCTACAATACGGCGATGTTCGGCAAGTGCCATGAAGTGCCGGTGTGGCAAACCAGTCCCGTCGGACCGTTCGATGCCTGGCCGGCAGGCGGCGGCGGATTCGAGTACTTCTATGGGTTCATCGGCGGGGAGGCTAATCAGTGGTATCCCTCGCTGTACGAAGGCCTGACACCGGTCGAAAACAAGAAGCGCCCGAAGATGGATATCATCTGGTTGAAGATATGGCGGATAAGGCCAAGAAATGGATTGGACAGCAAAAGGCCCTGGCGCCAGACCAGCCGTTCTTCGTCTATTTCGCGCCCGGCGCGACCCATGCGCCGCACCATGTACCGAAAGAGTGGGCTGACAAGTACAAGGGCAAGTTTGATGGCGGCTGGGACAAGCTGCGTGAAGAGACCTTCGCCCGTCAGAAGAAACTGGGCGTGATTCCGCCCGACACTCAACTGACTGCGCGACACAAGGAAATCCCGGCCTGGGATGAGATGCCAGAGGCGTTCAAGCCTGTGCTGCGCCGCGAAATGGAGGTTTATGCCGGGTATATGGAGTACACCGACTATCAAATCGGGCGGGTCGTGGAAGCGATCAAGAAGCTGGGCATCCTGGAAGAGACGCTAATTTACTACATCATCGGCGACAACGGCGCCTCAGCTGAGGGATCCATCAACGGCTGCTTCAACGAGATGAGCTATTTCAACCAGTTGCAATCTCTGGAGACTCCTGAATATCTCACTGAGCGGCTCGACAAACTGGGTGGCCCCGAATCCTACAACCACTATGCTGTGGGCTGGGCACATGCCATGAACACGCCGTTTCAGTGGACAAAGCAAGTGGCCTCGCACTGGGGCGGAACACGGAACGGCACCGTCGTCCACTGGCCGAAGGGGATCAAGGACAAAGGCGAGATCCGTTCGCAGTTCTCTCACGTCATTGATGTGGCACCGACCATCCTGGAGGCGGCCGGTATACCGCAGCCGATATCAGTGGACGGCATTGAGCAGGATCCGATCCAGGGTGCCAGCATGCTGCCTGCGTTCCGCGATCCCAAGGTGCCGGAGCATCGCGAGACACAGTACTTCGAGATGTTCGGCAATCGCGGGATCTACCACATGGGGTGGACAGCGGTGACAAAACATCGCACACCCTGGGCGCCCATGACCGAGAAGATGCCGGCGTTCGATGATGACGTCTGGGAACTCTACGACACTACCAAGGATTGGAGCCAAACCAAGGATCTCTCCAAAGAGATGCCGGAGAAACTCCACGAGCTGCAGCGGCTGTGGCTGATCGAAGCAACGCGCTACAACGTGTTGCCTCTGGATGACCGTATGCTTGAGCGACTCAATCCGGACAGTGCTGGACGACCCGTGTTGATCAAAGGTAACACCCAGCTGCTCTTCCCCGGCATGGGACGACTCGGCGAAAACTGTGTGCTCAACCTCAAAAATAAATCCCACTCGGTCACGGCCGAGATCGTGGTACCTGAAAAGGGCGTGCAGGGAGTTATCATCTCCCAGGGCGCAAACATCGGCGGGTGGAGCCTGTATGTCAAGGACGGCAAACTCAAGTACTGCTACAACTGGGGCGGATTCAAGAACTTCTTCGTCGAAGCTAGTTCGCCGCTGCCGGCAGGTGAACATCAGGTGCGTATGGAGTTCGCCTACGCGGGCGGTGGCATGGGCAAGGGCGGCAAGGTGACGCTCTTTACTGACGGCAAGAAGGTCGGCGAAGGAGAGATCGGCGCGACGCTGGCGCTCATCTTTTCTGCTGATGACGGCTGTGACGTAGGCGAAGACAGCGGGGCACCTGTCTCACCGGACTACGGGTCGACCGACAATGCCTTTACCGGCGAGATCAAGGGCATCCAGCTTGCAATCGACGATGCTGCGGAAAGCAAGGATCACCAGATTGATCCGGCACTGGCCATTGAACTCGCCATGGCGCGACAGTAGAGCGCTTAGGGGCTGGCAGCCGCGCTACCGTGCGACTGCCAGCCTTCTCCAACTGACAAATATAAGAAAAGCGGTGTTGAGTTGAGAACATATACAAGTTTAGTTTTAATCGCGGTTATAGGCTCGGCGCTGCTCATGCCAGTGATAGCGCAAGATGCCGAGCCAGAGAACTTGGCTGCCATCCCCGGAGCCGGTGTCGTTATGGCTGACGCTAAAACGCAGGAGGGTGAAATAGACTCCGCAGCCGAGCTGGCGAAAAAACTGGCGAACCCGGTTGCATCGCTGATCAGTGTGCCGTTGCAATACAATTACGACGAAAATTACGGGCCGCATGATGACGGCTCGAAGTCAGTACTGAACATTCAGCCGGTTATGCCGTTTTCGCTGGGCAAAGAGTGGAACCTGATTATTCGTACGATTATTCCGCTGGTTGACCAGGAGGATATCCCTTACAAAGGGGCGAGTGAATCCGGTCTTGGCGACATTTTGCAGAGTTTCTTTTTCTCGCCAAAGGAGCCGGTGAGCGGCTGGGTTCTGGCAGCCGGACCGGTGGGCCTCTATCCAACAGCCTCTGACGAGACGCTCGGCGGCGAAAAGTGGGGCATGGGGCCAACAGCGCTGGCGTTGAGACAGCGAGGGCCCTGGACCTATGGCATCCTGGCCAATCACATCTGGTCTGTGGCTGGCGAGGATAACCGCAAAGATCTCAGCCTGAGCTTCCTGCAACCGTTTTTAGCCTATATCACGAAGACCAAAACCACGCTAACCTTGAACTCAGAGTCCACCTACAACTGGGAGGCAAGTGAGTGGTCTGCGCCTGTCAATGCGATTGTTTCGCAGTTGCTGAAGATCGGGCCCCAGATCGTGCAGATCTCGTTAGGTGCGCGTTACTGGGCCGAATCGCCGGACAACGGCGCCGAGGGCTGGGGCGCACGTGCGCAGTTAACATTCCTGTTTCCAAAATGAGCAGCCAAATGACGATCAACAAAACCATTCCTGAGTTCTCTCTGCTGGGCGGCCCCTTGCATTACTTAGGGCGTCGCTTGCACCTGGTGCGGGATGGGGCGCACACCATCCGGCTCGGCTTGGCCCTTGGCTGGTTGGCGTGGGGCGTGCTTGCGCTGCTGGCACTCATGAGGGGGGCTGAACACCGATTGTTCTCCCTGGAGCTGAGCGCCTTGCACGCCCGTCTGCTGGTGGTCATTCCTCTGTTCTTTGTCTGCGAGACATGGGTCGCTCCAGCCATGGCCGAGTTTGTGCGGAACATCATACGTTCCGGTCTGGTGCCTGAAGACGAGGTGCCGGCTCTGGCCGCGGAGATCCGCCGGATCAATCGGCTCGCAGACTCCCGGCTGGTGGAAGGGGTTATTCTGCTGGCATCATTCATCTTGCCGCTGCTGCTCGGGATGATCGGATACCTGCCTGGCAGGAGCGCGAATTTCTCTTCAGTTCTCGCTGAAAGCGGCGGAAAGTTCGGGCCGGTTATGGCCTGGTATCTGATCTTCTGCCTGCCGCTTTTCCGATTCCTGCTGTTTCGCTGGGTATGGCGTTTAGGGCTGTGGTGGTGGTTTCTCTGGCGCTTGAAAGGGCACAAACTTCATCTGCTCCCCGCCCATTCAGATGGTGTGGCAGGCCTGGGGTTTCTGGAGGTGGTGCATGAGCAGTTCCTGCCGTTTATATTCGGACTGAGTGTTTTCTACTCCGCGACATTTGCGGAGGATATTGCGGCGGGTGTCATGCAGTTTGAAGCTGTGTACAACTATGCCCCCCTGATTTTTATTGCTGCCACCATCGTGTTTTGTGGTCCGCTCTTCCTCTTCTCCGCCAAGCTTTGGAGTGCCCGGGTGCATGGGTGGAGCGCATATATGGACATGGCATCGCGCTATGTCAACGCCTTTGACCGCAAATGGGTGCAGGGTGAAAATCCGGACGGGGAAGCGGAGTTGGGTTCCGCTGACCTGCAGTCGCTGGCCGACCTGACCAACAGCGTTGATGTTGTCCGCAACCTGCGCGTGGCGCCTATCAGCCGATGACTCTGGCTTGAACTTGCGGCTATCGTGGTTCTATCAATGTTACCGCTGGCGCTTTTTAAGTATCCGGTCACCGACCTTATGGCGCGCTTGTTTCAATCACTGACAGGAGTATAGATGGCAAATTCCAGGACATCATTGTTGATCAAAAGATTTTTGCCGGGGCTGGAGTCAATGGCGCGGTATCAGCGCTCATGGTTTCGCTATGAAACAGATTCAAACCAGGAGTTCATCGCGCTCGGAGTGGCAGATCTGGGCGCGGGACTGATGCAGGGGTTTTGCGTTAGCGGAGCGGACTCCCGCACGACGCTGTGCCGGGGCAAATGCCCGAAACCGGCGTTTTTGAAGACATCACGCGCCACCCAGAGGCCAAGATGATTCCAGGCGTTTTGATCTATCGCTTCGATGCCGCGCTACTTTTCTTCAATGCAGACCATTTCAAATCGCGAATCCGTACGCTGATTGCGGAAGCGGGGCCACAACTTAACGCCTTCATCCTTGATGCGGAAAATATGGCCCATATGGATACGACCGGCGCAGCAAATCTCGAAGAGGTGATCCAGGAAGTGAATGACAAAGGCATTACTTTCGCCATAGCAGAGGCCAAGAGCCCGCTCCGGATTATGCTGGAGCGGGTTGAACTGACTCAAAAAATTGGGGAGAGCAACTTGTTTCAGAGCGTAGCCGCAGCTGTTGCGACAGCAGATCAGAGTGTTCGAGACAAATCTGCGGAACCAAATTGAACGGCGTTAGGAGTACAACAAGGGCCGCAAAACTTAGGCATTAAAAAAACAACACGAGGAGAGGTATATGAAGATGAAAACATTGATTAGAGCGGCTGCCGTCATGGTGGCGATTTCAGGCACAGCGGCTTTAGCGGAGGGGCCGCAGGGCTGGAAGTTCGAGATTGCGCCGTACGCGTGGCTCTCGGGAATTGAGGGCGATGCCAAGGTGAGAGGTCATAGGGTCGACTTTGACAAGTCGTTCAGCGACATAATCGACTACGTGGAAATGGCGGGTTCGCTGCACACCGTGATTCAGTATGACAGGTATTTGTTGTGGGCGCAGATGGATTATTTCTCAATGAGCACTGATAAGCTTGACGTGAATGATCAGCCGCGAGCCGGTTCGCTGGATTCAAAGATGCTGTTCGGCCAGTGGGCGCTCGGCTATCAGCTGGACGGGTGGATGGAGGGCCAGACCTTTGATCTGCTTGCCGGCGTGCGCACTTTAAGTGTGCGAAACGATCTGCGCCTGCGCGGCAGGGTCAGGCGCACCTTTAGCAAGGACAACGATCTGGTAGATCCTGTTATAGTTGTGCGCTGCGGCACCCCGATACTCCCGTCGAAGATCAAAGGTCTGAGTTTTGATCCAATCTTCGGCATTGGAGCTGGCGGTGACTCTGATCTGGTGTACGAATTGTTTCCTCAGCTGCAATACCAGATCACGGAGTTGATTGACGTGCGCCTTGGCTATCGCGTTGTTGGCTACAGGTTCAAGGGCAGGAAAGACAACGAACTGAACGTCAATCTGGTTGGTGTGATTGCCGGTGTCGGGGTCACCTTCTAATGCGGGCGCTGCCCGCAACCCTCACCCCGGCCCTCTCCCAAGGGGAGAGGGAGGAAGAAAACAAGATGAACAAATTGTGTGAACTTGCGCTCATTCGTAGTTCACCAAGCACTGGCTTTTCCAACAGCTCCCCCGCTCTTTCCTGGTTCACCTGACCATATATCCAGCACACTCTACCACTTGTTAATAATCCGAAATAAAAACTTTACGATGTGTTTTGTGTATCGTGTGTCATCCACTAGCCGTCTTGTGTACAGCAAAACGCATTTCACGATGCACAAACAGTTTTGTGGCTTGCAGGATATTCACAAAATGCTATTCGCGTGGCCTATTGACATGCAATACATCGAATGAGGAGAGCAATGAAGTTGATGGTCAAAAACCGTCATTGTGCGTAACCGAGAGTCCACTCCTTGATTTCACGGCAAAACCTGAAGTTGTCCGTGTCTTGGTGGAAGGTGAACGCCTTTCATTTGGTCACCTCTCGAATCCTGCATTCGCCACGGAGATCTCAAGCATTGATCCACTCCCGCATCAGCGTATTGCCGTTTATGATCGTATGCTGAAGCATGCACGCCTCCGGTTTTTGCTGGCTGATGACGCGGGTGCGGGCAAGACCATTATGACTGGGCTTTACGTGCGTGAGATGATCTCGCGCCGACTGCTGACGCGCGTGCTGATCGTGCCCCCGGCCGGACTGGTCGGCAACTGACAGAGTGAACTGCAGCTGCTGTTCAATCTGTCCTTTCGTATTGTCAGTGGTCAGGATGCCAAGAACAGCAACCCTTTCATTGGGGCTGACAGTGACCGGGTTATCGTGAGTGTGGACACCTTGGTAGGTGAGAAGATGTTCGCAAGGCTGGCGGAAGAGGGTGTCAAACCTTACGAACTGGTCATCTTTGATGAGGCGCATAAACTCTCCAGCGACCGTGGCAATGACTTCCGTGTTCGCAAAACAGGTCGTTGCCCTCCGCAAACTCGCACAGATTCACGGCGGCATGCACTTCACGGATCGCCAGGATCAAATCGAACGCTTCCGTCTGCCAGTTGCCTCCGGCGGAGCGCGACTGATGGTCTGTACAGATGCCGCTGCCGAGGGCGTTAATCTGCAGTTCTGCTGGATCATGGTCAATTATGATATCCCCTGGAATCCAGCCCGCCTGGAGCAGCGCATGGGGCGGATTCACCGCTACGGTCAGCTGCATGATCCGGTTATCATTGTCAATCTGGTTGCTCCAGCCACCCGCGAAGGCCATGTGCTGAAGACCTTGCTCGATAAACTGGAGAAGATCCGCAAGCAGCTTAAA
>JAQUCE010000084.1 GCA_028686345.1 Kiritimatiellia bacterium | reverse complement strand
CACACGATGCCAACCTGCTTGGCCGGCCTCGCGGCTGGACACTGCCAGTGCGCGACTTTTTGCTCTATCAAGGTGCCGGACTGGTGGTGCCAGTGGCGGGTGATATCAAGCTGATGCCCGGCACAGCCTCCAACGCCGCTTTCAGAAGGATTGATGTTGACACTGCAACCGGCAAGGTCAGCGGACTCGCCTGAAGCAGTTGAACCGGGTCCTGCCAATATGATTCGTAAGGGCAAACATGTTTGCCTTGCTCTTCGACAAAAAACAAAGGTAACTTCTCAATAACCGGTCAGAGAACAAAGATCATGGACAAATCAACTATTAGAGAACAGATGCGTGCTCGAAGGCATGAGCTGTCTAAAGCGGAGCGTAAACAGGCAGGCAAAGATATCGCCCATACCCTGATCACAAACCGCAAACTCAACCTGCTCCTCTCTGCCTGGAACATCTCGACCTATATCAGCACAACGCACGAAATCCCAACCCGTTATCTGATCGCCCAGATCTGGCAGGCAGGGCGGAACGTCAGCGTCCCGGCCTGGGACGCGATCACCTCAACCTACAAGCTCTGTGCGCTGCTTCCCCGCGCCCAGTTTATCACCGGGCCGTTCGGAGTGCGGGAACCAGCGCGGCGGGTACCTGTGCAGACCTGGGATGTGGATGCCTTTATCATACCAGGGCTGGCCTTCGACATGTTTGGAGCGCGGCTTGGATTCGGCGCGGGGTTTTACGACCGGATCCTCTCAGAGGCCCGCGGCTCTGCGCGGCTGATTGGAATCTGCCATGACTGGCAAGTGATTGAAGATCAGCCCATTCCGCAGGAACCGCACGATATCAGGGTTGGCTGGATTGTGACCGACAAGCGCGTGATCCGCTGCGGCACACCACCCGGCAACACTCCGCAGGACGCACTTCATCCCTTAAACGAAACATCGGCAAACCCATCCTCAACTTAGACTTTGCTCTCATCTTCTGAAATTATGTCAGCGTACAACCGCTCCGTATCATCCCTTCGACACAGCTCTGATCCCGCTGTCATGACAGCGGCTGTACCGGATGCCACGCCGAAAAGAACGGACTCCCTGAGCGGGTTTCCCCGGGCAAGGCTTAAAACAATACCGGCCACCATGCTGTCGCCGGCCCCGACCTTGCTGATAATCGGCACAGTCGGCGACAGGATGTGTTCAGCGAGTTTATCCGACACCACCAGAGCGCCGGCCGCGCCAAGCGAGATCACCACCACCTCGCATTGACCGCTTTGGACGACCTTGCGCGCAGCGATCTTGATCTGCGATTCCTCTTTAACCTCCCCGCCGACCAACTCTCTGAACTCACGGATATTGGGCTTGATCAGGAACACGCCCTCCTGAAGTGCCGCGCCCAAGGCTTCACCTGAGACATCGATGAGCACCTTTGCCCCCCTCTCCTTTGCAACACGCGCAACCTGCGCGTAAAAGTCCGGGGGCACGCCTGGCGGCAGGCTGCCGCTGGCCACCACATAGTCAGGTGCGGGCTCCATACATTTCAGCGCCTGAATAAACGACTCCCACTCTTTTTTTACAAGCTGCGGTCCCGGCATCACGAAACGGTACTGCTGGCCAGTGGATTCCTCCAGAATCACCAGACTCTCCCGGTTCATGCCCTCAATAGTAAACGCCTGGTGGTTCAGGTTTTCTTCATCCAGAAGTTCTTGAAGCCTTGTTCCTGTCAAGCCGCCGGCGGGATAAAGCAGCAGGGATTCGCCTCCCAGCTTTTTGATGGCCCGGGCAACATTAACCCCGCCCCCGCCAGGTTCAAAACGAGGCGCTTGGCAGTACAGTTTTCGCTCGGCCATGACATGCGCAACACTTGCGCTCTTGTCGATTGCCGGATTCAAGGCTATGGTCACAATGGTTTTCATGGGCAGGCTTTCTTATTCAAATTTTTTCAAAATCACTCTTGGGCACCCCGCACTCAGGGCAAGTCCAGTCATCCGGCAGATCTTCAAACGATGTGCCGGGCGGCTGTCCGTTATCCGGGTCTCCCAGCTCAGGGTCATAGATATAACCGCAGACTGTGCATAAATATTTGTCCATGTTTTTTGTCTCCTTTTATTGACGTTTTCCAAGTTCCCGATCCAGCATGAAAAGTCCTTTAGCTGAATCGCCGATCATTTTAAAAGTTTCAACTGTTAATGCTTTGACGAATGCTCCTTCAGATAGCTCTTCAGCGCGACCACGTTGTTGTGGTCAACATCATGGGAGCTGAACAGCAGCGTAACCTTGCCTTTTTTCGCTGCATCAAGGATCAAACCCCAAGCTTCAGGGTGCTGGTCGAGTTCGGCCCAATAGCGCTCCTGAAACTCACTCCACTTGGCAGGGTCGTGGCTAAACCATTTTCGCAGCTCGGTGCTGGGCGCGACATCTTTGAACCAATGATCAAGCTTTGCATCCTCTTTTTTCATGCCCCGCGGCCAGAGCCGCTCAGCGAGGATACGCACTCCGTCCTCTGGCGTGGCTGGCTCATACACCCGTTTAATTTCAATCATGACAAACCTCTGCTTTCACTTTTACGCAGGCACTCCTTGACCTCCTGGATCGTGCCCAACGCCAGAACTTCTCTGGCAAGCTCATCCGCTGCTTGAAGGTTGATCGAGCGCACCGCACTCTTGATCTCCAGGAGTTCACCTGGATTGATACTGAGAGTTCGGAATCCAAGCCCAAGCAACAACATCGTATACGCCGGGTTGCCGGCCATCTCCCCGCAAACCGAAACGCTGATCTCCCTCTCTTTAGCAACAGCCGCCACTGATGCGAGGGCCGACAGCACAGCCGGGTGCAGCGGCTCGTAGTAGGTGGCCACTTCACTGCTCGTTCGATCAGTGGTTAAGAGATACTGTACCAGATCGTTGGTGCCAATGCTCAGGAAATCGACTTCCTGAGCCAGTCGCCCGGCTAAAATGACAGCCGCCGGAGTTTCGATCATTGCGCCAATGCGAATCTCCGGATTAAAGGATTGGCCCTCATTTGCCAGGGCGGTCTTCGCGCGCTCGATGGCCGCTTTGGCTGCGCGCAGCTCCTCCACCCCGCCCACCATGGGGAAGAGGATTGAAACCGGAAGGGTCGCGCTCAAGCGCAGAATAGCACGCAATTGAACGTTCAATATCTCAGGATGGGCCAGCAGTAAACGTATCCCGCGGCAGCCCAACGAAGGATTCGCCTCCCAGGCCAGTGGAAAATACGAGAGCAGTTTGTCGCTGCCAATGTCCAGCACACGAATTGCGACCTCACGCGGCTTGAGTCGTTCGGCTGTTGCGTGGTACATCTTGTACTGTTCTTCCTCCGAGGGGAAATCATCCTGCGCCAGAAACAAAAATTCTGTCCGGTACAGTCCCGCTCCATCGGCGTTCACCGATGCAGCTGTTACTGCATCAGCCCCTTTGCTGATATTGGCAGAGAGCTTGATCGGAACATTGTCCTGCGTTACGGATGGCAGATCAATCAACTCGCGCAGGGCACTCTTGTGAGCCTGTAAATCCGCTTCCAGACGGTCGTACTCACGCTGAATCTGCGGTGTGGCATTGATGAAAACCCGGCCGGCTAAACCATCGACAATAAGCTGATCACCAGTATGGATAGCCTCCGTCGCATTTGGAACACGAATCAACATGGGCATGCCGCGCGCGCGGGCAAGAATCGTGGCATGGGCTGTTTGTCCGCCCTGTTCGACAATCACTCCGCAAACAGCCCCCTCATCCAGCTGCATGATCACAGAGGGCAACAGTTCGCGCGTGACCATCACCGTCCCATCAGGAAAATCGGGAATTGCGGGCAGATCATTGTTGGACAGCGCCTGCTGCAGCCGGTTTCCGATATCCCGCAGATCAGCCGCACGTTCAAGAAAGTATGGGTTGTCCAAGCGGGCAAAGGCGGCGGAGAGCGTTTTGATCGCCTCGCTGACAGCTGCCTCCACATTCAGTTTACTGGTCTCACACAGGGCCGTGACCGTCTCTCGCAGCGAGGGATCATGCAGCAGGGCAATATGGGCTTCGAAAATCGCGGCTTCGTCGTGACCGTTCTTGCGCCCGATCTTCTGCTGCACTTCGATCATCTTTTTTTCAGCTGCGCTAACTGCGGCATCGAACCTTTCGATCTCTTGAGCCACCTCGCTCTCATCAATCACATGCCGCGCAATCTGGGTCTCCGCAATGCACTCACAGACCACTGCGCTCCCGCGAGCCACGCCGGGAGAGGCCACCTCGCCAAAAATCATCTTTGCATTCGCTGCTTTCATGACTGACACTCTCCGTTTGTGTATTACCGCTCACCTATGTATGACTTCAAATGGTTTAAGGTGTTCTCCACGTGTTTTTTCTCTTTCACAGCGCACTGCTTGCCTGACTGCTCTACCTCAGTGCATCCTTGAACTCAGCTCGGCATTTCGCTGGGATTGGGGCTCTTGAAAACTAAGAAAGAGGCATTTTCATTGGCATCATTACGGATGCTCATGAGTGTCTGGTGGGCGACTGGCAGCAGGCTCCCGGTAACAGCGATACTTTCCTGGCCCGCGAGTGTTACAACCACCTGACCCGCAATCACCAGCAGATGCACGTTGGAGTTGGCGCTATGCTCGGGAACCTTTTGCCCGGGCTGCAGTGCCACTTGCATGACCAGCAGATGCTTCTCGTTGACGAGTTGCCGATTCCCCATTTTGCCCTCAGTATACGGAATTTCATGGAATACATTTTTCATAAATCACCCTCCTTTTTAATCGCGACTAACGCAAGCGCGCATGGTTTCAAAACAGATAGTTAAAGAACAGTGAATAAATTACCATTTCAATCAGTGTTTTGTCCAGAACTTCCGAAAGCTTTGTGCTCCGCAGCGGCTTCGTCCAAAACAATTATACGATTGCATTCAGTAGAAGGAGTTGAGAGAATAGCAACCATGAATTTACTGCTACATTTTTTAAAATACTATAAGCCCTACAAACTCCTGTTCGCAACCGATATGCTCTGCGCCTTGGTGGTCTGTGCCGCTGACTTGGCATTTCCAAAGTTTCTCGATATTCTCGGCAATGGCCTGTATACACGCGGCGCCGCGGAGGTGCTGGGGTGGCTCCCGTGGATTGGGGCCGGACTCGTGCTGCTGGCAGCGGTTCGTTTCGGCTGCATGTACTTCATTACCTCGTGGGGCCACATCATGGGCGCACGGATGGAGACCGATATGCGGCGCGACCTCTTCGCGCAATACCAGCGCCTGTCATTCTCTTACTACGACGAGAACAATACCGGCGAGATGATGTCGCGCCTTGTCACAGATTTGTTCGACGTGACCGAGCTGGCACATCACGGCCCCGAAGATTTCACGATTGCCACACTGAAGATCATTGGCGCGTTTATCATTCTGTTTACCATGCGGCCTGAGATGATGGTGATCCTCTTGGCAATCACCGTCGTCATGGTGGTCTATGCCGCGCGCCAGAGAAAGCGGATGCGCTCCGCATTCATGGACAATCGCAAGAAAATCGCCAAGATCAATATACGCATCCAGGATTCGCTCTCAGGGATTCGCGTGGTCAAGTCGTTCGCCAATGAGGAGGTCGAACATCATAAATTTCGCGGCTGCAATGAGGCGTACCTCGACTCAAAGACCGACAGCTACAAGATCATGGGCGCCTTCCATGCCGGCAACTCGTTCTTCCAGGGGTTGCTCTACGCCGCGGTGCTGACCTCAGGCGGCTACTTTGTCGTGCAAGGCAAGATGACACCCGCTGACATTGGCGTGACCGCACTCTATGTGGGTGTGTTCCTGCAGCCGATTGAGATGCTGCTGCGCTTCACCGAGCAGTTTCAACGCGGCTATACAGGGTTCAAGCGCTTTCATGAAATATTGCGCGTCGTGCCTGACATCAAGGATTCGCCAGGCGCAAAGGAACTTGTTCCAGGAGCCGGCGCGATCTCATTCCGCAACGTGGTGTTTGAATACGAGAGTGATATGCCGATTCTCGATAACGTAACGTTTGATATTCCAGCAGGCAGGACCGCGGCTCTGGTCGGAGCCTCCGGTGGCGGCAAGAGCACGATCTGCGCACTGCTTCCCCGTTTCTACGATGTCAAAGAGGGCGGCATTTTTGTCGATGGCATTGATGTGCGTGATGTCACAGTCAAATCATTGCGCAACCATATTGGTATTGTCCAGCAAGATGTGTATATGTTCTCCGGCACGATCCGCGACAACATCGGCTATGGAAAACAGGAGGCCTCGCAGGCGGAGATTGAGGATGCAGCGAAACGGGCCGACATCCACGACTTCATCGTGTCGTTGCCCGACGGCTATGAGTCAACGGTTGGCGAGCGCGGGGTGCGGCTCTCCGGCGGACAGAAGCAGCGCATCTCGATTGCCCGCGTTTTTCTGAAGGACCCCCCGCTGCTTATCTTAGATGAGGCAACCTCCGCATTGGACAACGAGAGCGAACGGCGCATTCAAAAATCGCTCTTCGAGTTATCGCACGGACGGACGTCGTTGATCATCGCGCACAGACTTTCGACCATCAAGCATGCTGGCATCATCATGGTGGTGGAGGGCGGACGGATTGTCGAGCGCGGCACCCATGACGAACTGCTGGCGCAAGGCGGTGCCTACGCGCGCTACGACAGCTTGCAGGTCGGCGCTCCCGGAGGTTAAACGGATATCAACAACCCGGTTGTGCCTGCCAAAACAAACCGTGCGCAGCCGCAGGTATAGCCGCAAATAAATGTTCACAATTAAGAGGGAGAAATATGATGAGCGATTCATTTTCAAGGCGGAGTTTTTTGCAGCGCGCAGTCATCGGCGCAGGCATCACAGCAATTGGTGCGCCGAGTGTGCGCGCCGCTGAAAAAGCGATTGCCGGTTTTGATGAAACTGATGCAGGCAAGCTGAAAGCCAAGGTTTGGGTGCCGGTCTCAGAGCGCAAGATCAAGGTTGGCATCGCTGGCTACGGGGTCTGCAAGTTTGGAGCGTCCTTTGGTTTTCAGAATCATCCCAATGTGGAGGTGGTGGCCGCAACGGATCTTGATCCTGCCAAATGCGCGGAGCTCGCAAAAGTGGTTGGAGCAAAGAGGAGCTATGCCTCCTGCGAAGAGATGTTCGAGAAGGATAGGGAGATCGAGGCTGTCTTTATTGCCACCGATGCTCCAAGTCATGCGCGGCTCTGTATTGCAGGCCTCAAACGCGGTCTGCACATGTGTTCAGCGGTTCCAGCTCTCTTTGGGCAGGAGCAGCTCGAGCTTGCCGATGCGCTCTTTGAGACCGTTAAAAACACCGGGTTGGTTTACGCACTGTTTGAAACCACGGCTTTTCGTCCGCAGTGTTACGCCATGCGCGAGATTTACCAAGCTGGAGGATTCGGAAAACTGATCTACAGCGAGGGCGAATATTATCACTACATGGACAAACATATCGGCTCTTATAAGAACTGGCGTGTTGGTTTTCCGCCGCAGTATTACCCCACACACTCGAACGGGTTTTACACCTGCGTGACAGGTGGCTCATTTACGGAGGTCAGCTGTATGGGCATGCCGAGCATTTTGCCTGATTTCCAGCCTGCCAACAATCAGTTTAAGAATCCTTATGGCACAGAGGTTGCGCTTTTCCGCACCAGCGAGAGCGGTATGGCCCGTATGGCCGTGAGCTGGGACATGCCCGGTGCGCATGGCGAAAAGGGGCGGATTTATGGACAGAGGGGCAGTTTTGAAGAACGCTACTCTGGGCAGGCGGATGTGTCAAAGATCGACCTGTCCAAGCCGAATTTGCCTCCCGGCATGCCGGCTGGCGGGCACGGGGGATCGCATGGCTATTTGACTGACGATTTTATCACCTCGATCCTGCTTAAACGCAAACCCTGCGTGGATGTGGCCTGCGCGCTCAACACCACGGTTTCAGGAATCTATGCGCATATGTCGGCCATGAAGGACGGCGAAACACTCAAGATTCCGCAGTATAAGTTAACTTCTCAATAGCGGGTTATTGAGAGGTAACTGTAAAAGTGATTATGGAGTAGTGCAAGCATCCTGCTTGCAGAAAACATTTTCATTCAAGCTGGAAGCTTGAGGTACTTCAAGGCATGAAGCAAGGAAGTCGTTCGCTATGCGGTGGATGATTGCGAAGTATATCCGCCGCTATGCGGTGGATGATTGCGAAGTATATCCGCCGCTATGCGGTGGATGATTGCGAAGTATATCCGCCGCTATGCGGTGGATGATTGCGAAGTATATCCGCCGCTATGCGGTGGATGTTGCGAAACCAGCCGCGCATTAGCGCGGGGCAGACTCCAGGGCATCTAACACTCGTATGCGCACATCATCCATGACTGAACGCTTTTTGGCAACCTGCCAGAACATAGCGTCGGGCGCTACGGCTGCCACGGCCTCGGCTACGCCGCGCTGTAGCAGTTGGTCGGCGCGCTGCAGCCACTCAAGATCTTTGCCTGAGACACGCACCTTGTCAGCCTGCTCGCGCAGCATGCACAGATATTCATAGTCCTGCACACCTTCACGCACCGCCTCACTGTGCTTGCCCTCCATCACATCCGAGGGAGATACAAAGTAGGGCGAGTATTCGCTGTAAGCCTGCGCATAGGCCCGCCACGAATCTCCGATGCCGCCGCCACACCCGAAGGCCCAGTAGAAAGAGCCCTTGGCACCGATCTGAAAGGCAAGCCACGCCTGCGCCCGGTGATAGGTGATCGGGTCCAACAGCTTGGCTGGCCCACTGCACGAATAGAGCCAGAGCGTCTTGCCGCCCTCTCTTTGCCGCCGATAAAACTCGCGGAACGGCTCTCCTTGCGCCACCATCATCGGCGTGTTGGGACACAACACATCATGCGCTGCGAACATGGCGGGATCGCCCTGCAGTGGATCGGTGTATGTTGGATCAATAAACAGTACCACACCCAGATCTGCTGCCCGCACCGCTTTAGCCCACGCCACGAGCACCTCATCTTGACTCCGCTGATGCGGCTCATCAACTAGCAGGATCACCATCTGCTCGGCTTTGATCCCTTGGCCTTCCATATGACGCACCCAGGCGGTCAGCCATGTACCAACCTTGGCCTCAAAGCGCGCTGTGCCCATTGCTTCACCATGAAAGGAGCTGCCAACCGCGAAAAAAACGCAGTAGTTGCGTGCGCCCTGCCAGCGCTTAACCCATGCATCCCACACTGAAAAATCAAGTGCATCTGCATTGATAAGCTGCCCCTGCGCGTCGAACGCGGCCCCTTTGGGAAACACGGCGGGTGTCGCCCAAGGGCTGTCAACATACATCGAGCGCATCAGCGCCAGGTTTGCATCAACATTTCCAGGTGCGCGGTAATAGCTGGCATCGCCCTGTACATAGTCCCACCCGCCCACGTGCAGCAATGGCTGGGCCGGGAAATCCAGCTTCCTGACCCGCACGCGCAGAGCGAGATCCTTATTGAATTTTGCGTCAACCGAGGCGATCGTGATTTTCCCGGCATAGGTTTGCGCCGCAACAGTAGGTCGATTGCAGGCAAGCCACACTTGGCGAGTGCATCCAGCTGGCACCAGCACGGTGCAGCTGCCCCCTGCATCCACGACCAGCGGACGTAGTGCGGCCGCTACCGGCTGCCGACTCTGAGTGTCGGTAAAGAGCACCTCGCGCAGCTCCAGATTGAGCCCCTCGGGCATGTTGTTCACAGATAGTTTTAAACTAAGCTCACTGTTGTTGGGATTGGTGATGTTGAAGCTCTCGCCGCGCACCTCGCCGCGCATCAGATCCAAGGTCACGCTGTCGGCACCAGAACCTTGCGGCGGAATCGCTGACAGGGTCAACGGATCCCAACGGTTGCCTTGCCAGACCAAAGGCTGCAGCACTCCCGCAGCCCGCAGCACCGGCGCGTTCAGGGCCAGAATGCGCTTGTGAAGTTCGTTGAAAGGCAATATGGTTTGAAAGTCGTCGGGCATGGCTACAGCAACTGCCGGAATCTCTCCCTGCAATACATCCATCGCGGCTCTCTTATCAGCGAGGGCTTCCTTGAATCCCAGAGCTACGGCCTGCGCGAAAATGGATTTGAGATCAGAGCGCAGCCGCGCGGCGACTCCCGAACGCAAACAGCTCTCTTCGTAGTAACGCCTGGGATCATCTGTGCGCTCCCCTGGCAGCTCGCCGGCGAGCCAGGCCTCCGGGCCGCGCCAGATCTCGATTTCATCCACAAAACAAAAGGGTCGCGCCGCAGCGATTATGGCGAGATAGCGGCCACGCCCCTTTATCTGCTCGGAGGCGTAGCGAAAGGTCGCATACCGACCTTGGGGCGGAGTCTTGTCAACTGTTCCCAGTTCACACAAATCGCCCAGAAATGTCCATGTCTTGCGGTCTTCGCTCGCCAGGATCAAGACGCTCTCCGGCCAGTTGACGCCCGCCACGCCGGCGGCGGTGCTCCATGATGCTCCGCAGATTGGCTCCACCCGGCCCAGGTCGATCACACATTGAACTGGTGCAACGTTGTTCCAGCCCACTGTTCCTGTTTGTGTCCAGAAGTAGCCCTCTGAGTAGATGCCGTCCGTCAGTTGCGTCTTGTCGCCCGGATCTGTGCAATGCTTGTAATTCGGCGGCGGTGACAAGGTGTATGGCTTGTTCAACGCAAGATTTTCAGGCGCGGCCAACAACACCGCAACCCACCCCACACACAAAAGTGTTATCCAATAGATTTTCATAAACATTCCCCATCCTTTAGTTTAACCTCTGACAATCTCTTTGTTTGCAACAGCAGGGCTTCCTGTTCAAGTCCTAAGCCGCTCTCATCCATAATTTGAACCACGCGCTGGACATCCGGCTCCCCGGAGTTGCGTAGTCGTTTAAGAATCGCCTCTGAGTCGCGCAGAAGTTCAGGGCGGCCATAGGTGGTCACAAGCTGGCGCAGGTTGGCTGGAATGTGCAGGCGGGCGCGGGCTTCGACAACCCTTTTCAATCGTAGAAATTCATCCACGCCGACCGGGTCGTAGTCGCCGCAGTGTATGAAACAACAACCCGACATTTCAGGTGAGCCGAGCCATCCCAGAGCTAGCTCAGAGAGGCGTCCGGCTGCGTACAGGACAACATCTGCCGCCACGCCCATGGCCTCGAAGTGCAGGAAGCACTCCAGGTTTTCCACAACTGCGACCTCCGCGGTCATGCTCCAGAAGCGGCCTGCTTCAAGAATCAGGCAGGCGGCGCCGCTCAGCTGCGTTGTTGCCAGGAGGTCGCATTGTACGTTGTCACGGATGCAGGCTGCCGGATGGACGGCGCGCACCAGTATCGGCTCTTGATTGCTCCGGCCCACGCGTTTGGCGCTACGCAGACTAACCACCGCATTGGCACGCGGCGGGCCGTTAAACACCTGCTCCGCCGATGGATATCGTTGCTGGTAAAAGGTTGCCAACGTTTTAAAATCGTTGACCCTGATCACCAGGCCGCCACCGCTCCTGGCTTGGGTTAGCACCCCTGTGTCGAACAGGCTGCGCAACTCCTTGAGCGAACGCGCGGAGAGCTGGGAGCGCGGCACCTGTCCGCTCTCAATAAGACGCTGAAGCAGTCGTGCAAAGGGGTCAGGCATGCGCTGGCTCCTCAGTAACCTCGGTGTTCCTCTCCACGCGCACCAGTGCTGTGCGCGGATCCAGCACGACCCGCCCACTGCTGTGCTCTTCGAGGAAGTAGAGTTTGTCAGCGGCATCCATTGCTTCCGGACTGGCCAGAACCGCGATGAATCCCATCTGCCGCGCAGCGTTGACAATTGCCGCCAGGTTGGTCTGGTCGAGACTGGAACACTCGTCAAGATAGAATGGAATCTGCACATCGGCACCCCCCAGCAAACTGCGGAGCAGGACCAGGTTGACCATGACCTTAATGGCCATGGTGGTGCCATTTGATTCGATCGCATCCAGATGGTCGTGGCGATAGAACTTTCCATCTGGTGTGCCAACCTCAAAGGAGAGATTGAAAAGATCTTTCAAATCAACACGGGGGTGATCGGCCAGAAGTCGCCCGATTCCCTGTAAGGCCTCATCAGCTGCTTTGGGGTTGCTGAAAAGCGGCAGTTCGTCATCAACAGTGACCTCCCGGATGAGCTTCACCCACTGCGGCCACTCCTGGATCAGGAGTTTCAGCGAGGCGAGGTTGGAGATACTCACGCTTGCCAGTTGACGGTTCAAGGTGCCAACCAAACCCTTGAGCGTGTCAAAGTCCTTGCCAATATTCTGTAAATCCTTCTTGATGCCAACTGCAATGCCCTTCCACATCTCCTCAACCGCTCTCTCGCGCTGCGGAATGCTCTCAAGCTGGTCGCGCAGTGCCTGGATGGTGACAGCTTCATCGGCGGCTGTGTAGCGCCCGTAGGTTCGCCGTTCAACTGTGTCGAGAAGCTCGCGCACCTGCTCGGCTTGGCTCTGCTCTTCATTGTAGGCCTTGCGGTAGCGCGCGCTCAATTCGTCCCAGGCAGCCGGAATCGCTTCCAGGGGATGGATTGGCCAGGAGCCCGCCGGCTTGGGGATGGAGTGGATCTGCGCCTGAAGATCCGCGCGCTGTCGCACGATCTCCGCGCGTGCGCTGCGGTTACGTTGATCAGCTTCATTGAGTTCAAAGCGCCGCTGGTCGTGAGCCTCCCCCTGCGCGCTCAGGATTTGCTCACGCTCCAGGAGAGTTGCCAGCTCATCCTTCCATCCCTGCTCTTTGGTAAGCTCGGATTGAAAAACGTTGTAAGCGGCAAGTTCCTGGGTGAGTGCTGCTTGTTCCAGATCCAGAGCTGCTTTTTCGGCACGCAGGGTTTCGCCCTGCTGCGCGGTTTCAAGCAGCTCAGCATAACGCCGGAGATCATGCTCCAGGGCGGCGATATCACTCTTAATCTGGTGCGGGTCGCGGTACTCTGCCAGGCGCGGCGCAGAAAGTGCGTTGAGATCTACCTGGACCGTGTTGAGGTTCAGAGTTCGCCCTTCAAGGCAGGTGAGCAGCTTCCTGGCGAAAGTGGCCGGAGCTTCTGTGTCCGTGGCGGTGATGCCGGGTTGATCCGCATTCACAGGGAGTTTAAGCAGAGCAGGATTTAAAATCGAAAAAGCGTCGCCAATCTCCTGGTCACTCAAATTTGCGCGCAGATGATGCACAGCAGCGTGGGCCAGGTTTTCGAGTTGGGCCCGTTTCTCGGCCAAAAGGCGCTCTGCATGATCGGAGCGCTTGCGGAGCAGCTCAACGGATTCATTAGCAGCGTTGCCCAGCTTCACAATCAACTGTTCCAGTCGGCCCCGTACTGCAAGCAGCCGCTGATTGGCCCACTCTGGTTCAAAGCTTTGGAACTTCCGCCGCTGAGATCCGATCACTGTTAGTTTATCACTCAGGACAGCGATCTTTCCAGCCATTTCACGTAACTCAAAGTGCGTTGCATCAATGCGCGACTTCAAGTCACGCTGCTCTGTTTCGATTGCGGATCGCTGCTCCACCAGGGTGGTTTCATCTCCGTCAAACGCGGCCTTTTGCGCCATAAATGAGTTGCCGATTGCCTGCCACAGCGCTGGTATCACCTCGCGGGCTTGGTCGCGGCGCTCCAGATGGCGCAGCAGGCGCTCGATATCGGCCTGCAGCAACTTCAACTCGTGAACCTCGCGGGAGTCGCGGCGAACCTTTTCAAAGCCGCTGGAATAGTTGCGGGCCAGGTCGATCTCGCGCTGCTGAAACTCGTCGCTGTAGATATCGAGCAGCAGTTGCTTGAGTTCGTCCTGCCGGATATGGGAGAGCCGCAGGATATTGCCGAAGACCTTGCGAAAGCGTTTATAGGTGCTGCCATGGCGTGCAGGCACCAGCCCCAGATAGACATCGCGCGCATCGCCCACACCGGTTAAGGCGGCGCGCAGGTTGCGGGGCTCCATTCGTTTGAAGCCCTTGATTGCCAGGCGCGCCGCGCTCTCTTCGGGTTCCCGCATACGGCGTTCATCATCGAGAAAGTCGTCCAGGTCAATCCGCCCGGTATAGACAAAGCGTTCAAAATTATGCTGCTTAACCGGCCCCAGTCCGCGCACTCCCACCACCTGAAAACCAGTCGGAGTAAGGCACTCGAAGAGCGCGTAGCTGTATGTTTCAGGGAAGTAGTAGCGCCGCGTTTCAGCCATGTCGCGCGAGAACTGCATCTGTCGTTGATCGTCCAGATACAGAAATTGAAGCAGGGAGATGAGGGAGGTTTTGCCAACGTTGTTCGGTCCAATCAGATGCACCGGGGCATCGAGCTCCACTTCAGCATAATCGAACTTGCCGCAGTGAAAGACCACAATCTTGGAGGGGCCGCAGCGGGTGTTCATAACACGACCTCCTCGGTGGTCGCCGTCTCGGTTTCAACGGCGATGGCCTCACTCTGCGCGGCCTGACCGGCAATCTCCATGCAGAGATCCAGGAAGCGGTAGACCGGCACGTCGAAACAGAAGGTCTCGTCGTCCATCCGCCGCGTGAAGCCGAAACGCTCCATGGTGCGCACCACGGCCGCCAGCTCCTCGGGTGTGTTGACGCCTGCCTCGCGCATGGTGGTCTGGTAACGCTCGCCTGTCAGGTGCGGCAGCTCCCTGTAAGTGAAACGCCGAGTCATCACAACCTCCTCAACGGTTTCACCCTGATCAGAGAGCGACTCCACTAAAATGAACATAAAGAGAGCCATGCGTGCCGAGAGGTCGGTGAAGTTTGAGGTGTCGAGAAAGTAAAAGAACTCCCGTGTATGGTGGATCAGTCGAAATCCGAGTTGTTGAAAGAGTGCTTCAAACAGACTCTCCTGCTGTTTGAGCGCATGAAAAAGATCACCGTCGCGGGTGGAGATATGCTTTCCCCGCCGCAGGGTTTCGAATACCTCAGCCAGGTGCGGCAGGTTCAACACGTAATCTTTTTTCTGCTCTTGTTTCATAACTTCCGGTCTATGACTTCAAATGGTTTAAGGGGTTCTCCCTGTGTTTTTTCTCTTTGTGTTTTTTTGACCTGGTGACCTGGTGACTTGGTGGCATTGCTTACTATAACTCAGGGCCGGACACTTGTCTCCTGCCTCCTGACTCCTGCCTCCTTGCCTCCTGACTCCTGCCTTCTGCCTCCTGACTCCTGCCTCCTGTCCAGGCTCATTGGGTGGGTTATCAGGGTTGCTCCGCGTATGGGGTATGCTTGAGCATCGACTTTGAATCCAGTTGCGCCATAGCGTCCTGAGTGCATCCTGCCGTACATTCTCAAGAGCGTGCCTAACAGCATATCAGGGTAGGCTTCGGAGAGCCATGCCAAAGCATCGGCAATCGGCAGGGCAGCCGCGACCCTGGCATCAAAGTCATCCAAGCGCAGATGGTCGCGCGCCGCAGTCGCGCTGCTCCTGCGCAGCGAACGTGGGCGGATTGGCACATAACCTTGCAGCGTCAAGAGATAAGCGGACAAGGCCGAGTCGCTGAACAAACCCTGCTGCTGCCAGTTACAGAGGCCCAGCCGCTGCGGGAGCCCCTGCTTCACAAGGCCCTGTTTGGCAATCAACTCCAGCGCGTACGATGCTCCGCGTGCCAGCGCGTTCTCGCGTCGTAATTCATCGTAGAGGGGCGCGATTTCGCGGATGCTCTCGCGGAAATCAAGCACCACATCCCGCCGCAACCGTCGTACTCGGGCCCAGCCCATGGTTACCATCGGGAGCACGGCGCCATCGATCTGAAAGCACTCCTCAGCGGCCTCCAGTGTGCGTTCCATGCAATCAAGCGCGGCGTCCATGGCCTTCTCTGTGTCGATCATATCGCGCAGAGGCACCAGATAACGGGTCCACAGCCGGTTGATGATCTCGTAGCGCTGTTTTGGCGGCACCCGCTCCTGGTTCGACTTCACGCGCACGGCGGTGGCGATGACCTCATCGCGATTGCGGCGGGAGTCATGCCGCATGCGTTCCACATGTTCGGAGGAGTCGTTAATGGCTCGCACCAGGAGCTCCCCGTCTTTTTTGGCAATTGCCTCTCCCATCTCGGCTGCCATGCTATCCATGGCAACGAAGTAGCTTCGAATCACCTCCACGCTAGTCAGCCGGTATTCGCGCAGAAGGCTGCTCATCAGCTCAGCAAACGGGCGCGTCATCTCATACTGGGCCGTCGCGTGCGGGGCATAGTCAATGAAACTCAGCGCGAGCAAGCGCTCGGCGATATAGCCAGCCGCAGGGCTGCCCTCCCCGCTCAACCGTCGGGCGGTTTGGAGAAGTTGAGTTTCAGTGATTCCATCCCGGTGCTGGTAAAGTTCGATCAGCAACTCGTGATGATCAGCCGCAAATCGGAAGAATGTCTGTGGATTAATAACTGCCATAATGCAGCGTTGCCTTAATCCTCTAATTCGCGAATAAAGATGTTACGGAACTGCACCAACGAGGGCGGGCTGGTCCAAACGCCATCTTTTTTACTGCCGTGATGTTGCAGTGCGATTGGGCCGCTCTCGGGCAGCCCGGGGATAGTCACGCCGGGCAGAACCACTTTGCCGTTAAGCACCACCTTGACCGTGTTTCCGCGGACAGTGATCTCAAAGCGGTTCCATTTGCCGACAGGGTGGTCGGCCTTGACAACCGGCACTACGCCGGCACGCACCTCTGCAGGCATCTGCCGGTCGTGTCGCACCCCATACATCTCGCCCGAGCCAACAGGCCAGCACCAGATGTTCACCTGATACTTACCCATGCCCCGCAGGTAGATGCCTGAGTCCGAGTCCGGCATGGAGAGGGCAATCAATTTGCCATCCGGCCCAACCGCGTCGCTGCCATCCGGCAGTACCTGCCGGACATTGGGGTTAACATATGGTGTCTCTTTTATGCGCCAATCAAGGATCAACTCGAAGTTCTTATAGGACTTTTCACTCCATAGGCTCTTGTCACCTGCGGCCTCGCTCATGGCATCGTAATCGATCACCTCCTCAACAACTTTCCAGTGGCCGTTATCGCCCTCCGGAATCTTCCAGTTGCGCAGGTCAAGCCCGGTAAACAGAGGCACAAACCCCTCAGTTGCACGCGCGATTTCAGCTGCTCCGGGGTTGGTTGAGGGCAGCTCCTTGATCTTGATGTTGCGAAATTGGCACTCAGAGCCTTCGGACTCCAACATCAAATAGCCTTTGCGCGGCGAAGCTGCTTTCGCAACTGTCACCTCTTTGCCATTTACATGTAGCGAGATATCCCCGTTGTTAGCGATCACGCGGTAGTGGTTCCACTCCGGCGATGGCAGGGTGCGCTCTTCGGAGGGGAAACTGCGCGCGTTGTTTGGCGAGATTTTGCCAGCTAAGGTCAGTTTTGCGCCGTTGACCGGAAAAATGTCGCCGTGCGTGGTGTACCACTCGCCCTTGCCCTTGGCGCTGTATCCAGGATCGAGCACCTGGATCTCAATGCCGCGTGAAAAAGCCGAACCGCAGGCCGGCACACCATCGGCCCAAATGAACAGACCTGAGTTGCCGCCTGACTTCATGTGCCGCCACTCGAATTCAATTTCAAAATTTTCATACATTTTGTCTGTGCGCATGGTGCCGATCGGCTTACCAGTGGTGACCAGCAGACCATCACGCACGAAAAAAGTCTCCGGCGCTATGTTGCATGGGTGCCAACCTGTCAGGTCAACTCCGTTGAACATCGACACAAACCCATCAGCCGTGACCTGCATGGTAATGGAAACCAACGCAGATACAAGCAAAGCCATTAAACGATTCATTTTAACTCCTTTTAGCTTCAACGTGTATAACATCAATACACGCGTCCTATTATGATGGCTTTACGGTTGGGTTGTCAACCACTTTTAAAGAGTTGGATCTTTCATGGTCATCCTTTCTTTTGTTTGATTTCTGATTGTTAGAAAGGATGCCATGTTTTTGACCTTAAGTCACGACTCTAACAGAGAAGATCTTAGTGATCCACAGTAATTATTTTTGTGCTTTTCGTAGACAAGTTAATAATTATCACGCTACCAAATTTTCTTACCCCAAATTTTCTTGCCTTAAATCTACCAGGCTGCAACAGATTTTTTAGGTGAAAACGCTTAGCGGTGAAAAATATTGGTAGCCCTTCGGCAAGCTCAGGACAGGCGTGATAGTTTTTTATAAGCTGGCGGTTTTAAGGTGCGCGATTTTTCAGCCGATGCTGTAGGGCGGGGCCGTGTTTGCACCGCCTGGGTGCTTTGCAAATGGGAGATGTTTGGCAGCAGCCATAAAAACAAGCCCCACGGCTGTCACGGCCCGCGGCTACAGTGCTTTGCAGAGAGTTATTGACTTGCCTATAACTCGATTTTAAGGTTTAAGTTTATAGCCGCAAAAAGGCGCAAAAGTAGTTGCTGTATAAAATTCTGCGTATTTTGCGATTTTTTGCGGCCAAAGATAGCAACGGAACAAAGTTTAATAGGGCACTAACTACAAGTCATGTTTACAAAAGTGATCTTGTGATAAGGGTATTTCATCCCCACTTCCGTCTTCGCGCTTCGCGACTGCGCCGTGACAAGCCGCAGGGTCGCTGATCGCTTGAAATACCCTTATCACCGGAATATTTACAATATACAGGGTGTGGGTTGCTTTGGAGCCAGAAACTCTCCGCGAGCTCTTTGGCTCTGCGAGGGTAAATTCTGAGGTAAAAAATGGGTGGAACCCCTTTCGTGCTTTTCGTGCTTTTCGTGGTTAAAAAAAGAGGTACAGGAAAACGAACCAAGCTTTTAGTCCTCATTTATAGTGGGCACTAACCACGCAACACGCGCGCGTAAAGTGCAAATATAAAACGAACTATTGTTCAGAAAATAAGGCAAAAAACACTAAGTTTTTCACGTCTATATTCAGTGGTCTGACGGCGGGTGGGGCGGCCAAATGACCGGCGTGGCTTGAGGCGGATTTCGCGGGGTTGACCTTGCGCCATTTGCCGGAAAAACGCTCCCTGTTGAACTTGAAAACCAACCTGATGGCTGGAGTTTCGAGGCGGTGTATTGGGGCGCAATCCAGCTGCTGGAGTGAAGTTCAAACCAGCGCTCTAGCGGTGCCCTGCCAGACCTATTTTTTCGAGCGCGATGGCTTTGAAGCCGGGAACTTTAGCCCAGAGTTCAGGCAGCATTGAGAGATCCGGTCGTTTGCCGTTGAACTGGCCTTCCAATGCAGGGAACTCCTCCATTGTTAATACAAGGTTGTCCTCGCGGGTGAGCCACTCTGGTTTAACATCCTTGGCAAGTGCCCATGGCTCTTTGCAGCCGATAAGAATGTTGCGGCGGAAAACATTGCCCATTGGCAGCAGCGGATCTTCATCCATAACCCGGGCCAGACGCGGATAACGCTCTTTCCAGAGTGGTGAAAGATAGCCTACCTGCTCGCACTTGGCCTTGAGGTTCCAGCTGCCTGGCTTGTCCAGCGTGATACCGCGTGGACCGCGGGCGTCAACATGGATGCCCTTGGGAAGATTGATAAAGATGTTATCTTCAAAGGTGTTGTCACGTCCGCCGCCGAGCAGAACTCCACGGTTAACACCGCCAAAAACAATGTTGCCGCAGACAATATCGCCGCTATCGCAATCATCCAGATAGATGGCCTGCGAGCCGTGAGATTCGCCGGCCAAGCCACTGGAGTCGTAGATGAGGTTATAACGCACGATGTTGTTGCGCGAACTCCAGTCGCGTCCTGTGTAGAAGACACCGACATCCGCATAGAGCGTGCAGGTTCTGTGAACCTCATTAAACTCGAGTACATGCTCATTGCCGCTATAGTCGACTCCTCCGGTCGGACAGTCGTGAATATGGTTGTGCGCGACCCGATTGCCGCAGCCAGCAAGTGTTACGCCGCGGCCTCCGCCCCAGTCATAGCGGCCAAGATGATGCAGATGGTTACCGACCACCGAGCAGTTGCCAGGCGTAAGTGTTTTACGATCACCGGCACTCATGTAAATGGCGCGAGCGCCGGTACGGGTTACCTCGCAACCGACAACATGGTTATTCGAGCCGCCTGAGCTATTGATCCCCTGCATAGCCATATTGCGCACCAGGCAGTTTTCAATGCGGACATTGTTGCAGTTCCACATTATAACAGCGCAGTTCACACTGTTTTCAAAAACCAGATCACGCAGGACAGCATTGGAAAGCTCTGAAAGTTTCAGCAGGGGATTGTCGCAAATTGAAAGATAGACCGGGGTTTTTGAGATATCAGAGGGTGGCCAGAGATAGAGTTTGTTGGCTTTGCGATCAAGGTAGTACTCGCCTGGCATATCAAGCTCCTCAAAAACATTGAGAGCATAGAATTGACGATTCTGCTGGTTGTCCTTATGTCCTGGATTGCCGATGCCGTAATTATGTTTAACTGCGAAACGCAGTTCCTGAGTGTCCTTATTGTAACTGGCGACCTTAAGCGCTTCATCACACCACTCATAGCACCAGAAGCCGTGCAGATAAATATCGCGTGTTAAATCCCAGTGTTTTGGTCGGTCAGAGGGGAACTTAAAAGAGCCGGGATGATAGACATCGCGCTGCACCCAGTGGGTGCGCGCAGATGCGCCGGCATCGATCAGCTCGGTAAACATGGCAAAGCCCTTATTCGGCCAACGCGCAACTGTCAGCGGCATCTCTCCGAAGAAAACCTCTTCAACGCCCGGCGCTCCGAACTTATCCTTAAGCGCTTTCAGCGCTGAAAACCCTTGAGCCTTGAGATCCGCCACCAGAATATTCGCGCGGGCCTCTTCGGAGATCAATGTTTTTGCCTCATCAGCCGCGATCGGCCTAAAGCCGGTCACCTGCCTGGCACCGGTGATGCGGGCTTTCCTGGGTGCAACAGCGCGGATAACCAAAGGCGCGGCCGTTGTACCGCTGTTGGGTTTATCGATCAAAAGACCTTCAGAGAGTGCATAAACCCCCTCTTCCAGCCAGATAGTTCCCGGCCCCGCACTGCGCTGTTTTTCCAAGGCTTTTGCTAAGGTGGCCAGCGGCTGATCCTTGGCTCCTGATGCGGCATCGTTACCGGCGGGCGAGATGTAGATATCTTCAGCGTGCAGCACGCTCACGGCTAAACTGACAATTAAACCAATCATTCCATACTTGCAACAGTTCGTCATTTTTCTCCTCCTTAAAGTTGAAAACAATAATAACCCATTTTCATTGGAGATAACAGCCCTATAAAGCAGCTTTTCACCGGGCGGATCTGTTTCCGGCTTTAAGATGCATCCAAATTATGATATGTTATTTGTTTCCCTAAAATATAGGGTGGTGAAAGGATGATTTTTTATGGTGACAAGCAAAGATATCCGATTGGCTGATTATCTTGATGAGAGTTGTGTGCTGTGCAACTTAGAGACAGCCAGCCGGGATGAAATTTTGGCCCGGATGGTCGCAGCATTAAAGCGCCATGTCGGCAATTTTGAGCAGGAGAGCGTTCTGAAAGCAGTGATCGAGCGTGAGGTTCAGTCTCACACCGTACTTGCCTCGGGCTTGGCTCTTCCGCATGCCCGCATTGCCTCCATCTCCCAACCTATGATGGCAGTTGCCATTTCGCCCAAAGGCATTGATTTTGAGGCCCCTGGTGAAGATCCTGTGAATGTCATCGTCTTGATTCTGACGCCGAAATTCGATCCCGGCAGCTATCTGCGCCTGATGACCTCCTTAAGCAAATTATTAAACAACAAACCTGTAATTAAGCGGCTGTGTGTTGCAACCAGCGCGCGTGAGGTCTATGGGATTATCACCGAGAGCGCGGAGTTTGTGACTGTGAAGCTCAATGTTGCCAGCGTCATGGACCGCCACCCAGTGATTCTGGATGAGAGCAATACCCTCTCCGATGCAATTCACGCCTTCTGCGCTTACCGGGTGATGGATATCCCGATTGTTGACAGCGAGGGTGATCTGCGCGGGGTGATTGCAATCGAAGACCTGCTGCGGCAAAGCCTGCCTGATCATCTGCTCTGGATGGAAGATCTCTCGCCCATCGCCAATTTCGAGCCCTTTGCTGAGCTGCTGCGGGAAGATGAAGAGACTAAGATCGCTGATTTTATGCATGACAAATATGTTAGCATTCATCCGGAAACCCCGGCGATACAGCTGGCAAAGATGTTTTTAATGGAAAAAACCCGCCAGATTCAAGTGGTTGAGGGTAGAAAATTTATTGGTGTGGTTAATTTACAAAGTTTCAACGCGCAGGTTTTTTGGGCGTAATATTGAGAGGGCAATTTAATGCATGGTAATGAGAGTGGTGAAGTTTTAACAGGAAAACAATTAAGCATCCGCTTGCTGGTTATGCTGGCGATCAGCGGCGGCATTGGCTACAGCCTGTCGCTGGCCGGGTTAACGCTGCAACAGGCAACTGCCAGCAGTGTGTTTCTCGCGATTATTATGGGCACGCTGCTCTTCTGGTCGTTCCGCCTCTCAATCGCTTTTCTAGGATTAGGGGTGCTGATCTTTACGAAATCGCTGAACATCCCGCATTTTGTCGAGGCCGCGGCCCTGCCGGTGATTCTCTTTCTGGTGGGGATGATGATTGTGGTGGGCGCACTGCGTGATCTTGGCTTTTTCACCTGGGTGATCCAGTCACTGCTCTCCATTCCCAACATGACAGGCAAGAAATTCATTGCGGCAACCGCCATTGCCTCGGCTTTGCTGGCCTGCGCGGTGGATGAGGTGACCTCAATCATCTTTATCTCCACCCTGATCTTCCAGGTCTGCGACAGACTCAAGCTCAATCCCTCGCCGTATATTATTATCTGTGTGCTGTGCACCAATATTGGCAGCGCTGGCACGATGATGGGAAATCCGGTTGGCATCTTCATCGGCACGCAGGCCGGGCTGACTTTCGGCGATTTTATTCGCTGGGCCTTCCCTGTTATGTTGGTTTCGCTGGCTTCATGTGTTTTTATCACCATGTTTTGGTTCAGGAAGGAGCTTGTGCTCTTTGATGAGCGGTTGCGCGATCGGATTGAACGCCAACTCAGCCTAGTTCCGAAAGTGGATGTTCCTTATAAGCGCGGGCTGGTGCTGCTTCTGTTCACAATGGCTTTTATTGCCTCTCACCATGCGCTTGAGGAGTGGCTGGGGCTGGATACTAACAGCATTCTGCTGATTGCGCCGCTCGCCTGCGCGGGTGTGATCATGATTGTCAAACGCAATCGCGCCCGTCATTATGTAGAACGTGAGGTGGATTGGTGGACACTGGTTTTCTTTATGCTGCTCTTCGCCATTGCCGGAACTTTGCAGTATACAGGTGTCACCCAGATTATCGCGGATAACTTTATCAAGGTCTGCGGCGACAAACCCGCCATTCTTATCCCATCCATTATGGCAACCACCGCGATTGGCTCAGCGTTTGTTGATAATGTGATCTTTGTGGCCGCCTTTTCGCCGGTAGTCACCGCCCTGGGCGAGACAATGCCTGCCATGCCGCTCTGGTGGGCCCTGCTCTTTGGTGCCTGCTTTGGCGGGAATATCACGCTGATCGGCAGCACCGCCAATATTGTCGCACTGGGCATGCTCGAAAAACAGTCGCACGTGAGCATCACGTTTGTTGAGTGGCTTAAAATTGGAACCCTCTCAGCCTTTGTCGCCTGCCTGATTGCCTGGGGCATGCTCACCCTCATGGCCCCCTATATGATCTAAAGCAGCTAGTCGCCATAACCAAAAGAGTTTGCGTGATATGCGGGAGGTCGTCGCTCTCATTCAAAAGTGCCATCCTCTACTTTAATGAGCTGATCCCCGAGGTTATAGGTATTGGCTATGCTTGGCGTAGTGGCGTTATATGTTAAATCCCGCAGTTGCACCGTATTATCCGCTTGTTACCGTCCAAATTCAATCTGTATAACGTACTGCCATAATTCGGGATTATAGAGTCCGGCGGGTGCGGTTGTCGATCCCCGATTTTGCGTATGCTGTTTATGGCGTTTTTGAGCCTTCCATGCCCCTTAAACCTCGGGGTCCGGGGCAGAGCCCCGTCGTTGCGAAAAACCTGGTTTTTTGCC